>JBBSBR010000015.1:0-24108 GCA_038251135.1 Candidatus Saccharimonadia bacterium
CCCTCGCGGGAGTCTTTTCTTGGTAGGCGGGGTGGGAGTCGAACCCACAATCCTTGCGGCAGAGAATTTTAAGTCCTCCGTGTATACCATTCCACCACCCGCCCCCAGCGAAAATATTGCTAGCTCGCGAATTTCGGCGTCATCGCCTCTGCTCCTCGCTCAACGTATGTTACATACGTTTCACTCCGGTGCTCGGCGCTTCCTTGAACTTCATCGACCTATCAAAATTTTTAGGGGAAATGGAAAAGAACAAACTGGAGGCACCAACGGGACTCGAACCCGTGTACACGGTTTTGCAGACCGCTACGTAACCACTCCGCCATGGTGCCATACTCAAGCATTATAGGGAAATGCCGATCAAACTACCACCCATTATTTGCTTTATAACCTTATAAATGTCATATTATCGTCTTCGATACGGGGTTTTTCGTACGCGGACTACTTCTGAGGTTGTATGTATCGATAGGCTAGAGCGGCCAGCACGCCGCCCAGTACGGGACCGATGGAGTAGAGGGCCAGCTCAGTTCCATGGCTGGCTATGGTAGATATATCAAATAGGATCGGACCCAAGCCTACCGCCGGATTGAAAGCTCCGCCCGAAATCGCACCGCCGGCGAAAATTCCGGCCATATAGATAAGTCCGATCGCCAGCGCAAAATACTGTTTATTAGCTGTTGCCTTGGCATCGGTAGTATTCATTACGACGCTCACGAGAGCAAAGGCGAAGAGCGCCTCCACCAGCAACGCCACGCCGTAGCTCACCCCCTCGCCCGGAGCGATGAGCATCGCGTGCCCGACTACCGCAAAGACGACAGCGGCAGCAACTACCGCGCCGAGAAGCTGCGCCACAATATAGGCGAATGTCTGCTGCCAGGATTGGGTACCGCGCATGGACAGGCCGATCGAAACGGCTGGATTAAAGTTAGCGCCAGAGACATGCGCCCACATAAAGACCATAGCCGCCAAAACCCCGCCGATGGCGATGGGGTTGCCACCCGAGAGGCCCACGACCAAGACCAGGAAGAATGTGCCGATCAGTTCGACCAATAATTTTGGGACCATAAATCATTACTTCTTATGTTTAATTACGTACATCATGCATTTTAACGGGGTGTTAGTCAAATTGGCTAACAATGCCATCGCCACCGTTTGAGCTCATTTCACTCAATCCCCACCTACGGGCCGTCGGGTTCCAGTATCTCGGTGAAATACCATGGAAAGGACCCCAATAATGGGGTCCTTTCCATGGTGTAGCATCGCTGACGTATTTCAATCATCGGCAGTTAATTATGTAAACGATCTAAAGCTGCTAAACCTCGTTGATTTGTTTGGATTATCCGCAGATTTCATTTACAGAACTAAAAATTGCAGCTCCGGAGCGATACTGCTATCTCAAGTATTTCTCACAGATGAGCAAAAAGCCAGACTGCTACAGCGATACCGACTATGAATATGGTTACACCAACTGGCGAACCCCAGCTATACCAGCTTCCCCAAGCACGCCAGTTCTTCATCAGATCTTTATCGTCTGTGTCATCGTAGGAAGTTTTATTTTCCTTAGACATTTTTTGTCTCCTATAATTAGTTGCTTAAACTATCGTTTTACCGACCTAATGTCGATAGCCATACAACTGGCATTATTGGCTTAACTAGGTTGTCTGGCGTTCGAATGGGTTCGTCAGCTAGCTTAAAGTATCGCCTATCTAGGTGAATTATATAACAATTAGAGCCTTACGGCTCTAATTGTTTGAAACTATACTGTTTCAGAATTGTTTGGGTCTAATTGGTGCGGGTACAGGGACTCAAACCCTGGGCCTCTTCCTTGGCAAGGAAGCGCTCTATCAACTGAGCTACACCCGCATATGATACGGCTTACATTATTCGGCTCATTGCTACGTCTTAACTTGCGCTCCTCGCTCAACGTACGTCTAAGTACGTTTCGCTGTGGTGCTCGTTAATCCTTGCACTGCTTGAATCCTGTAACCCTTGTGGGAACATTAGCGTCTCCAGCGGAGACAGTATTTATAATTTCCCCACATAATGTGGGTAAATTATAAATGGTGGCGCCTGCTGGACTCGAACCAGCGACACGAGGCTCTTCAAGCCACTGCTCTACCAACTGAGCTAAGGCGCCGTATGCGAATTTTTTGGTGCAGAAACGTAAAAGGTACCCGCAAATGATACACAAGATGAGCACGTTTTTCAAGCCATCATACTCGCTCTAAATTCATCGCCTTCGGTGATTGGATAGAACTATGCAGCGAGACATCGAGGAACTACTAATTGCCGGTTTGATTGACTGGCGGCGGTGTGTCGATAGTCACAGGTCCTACGGCTACAACTCGGTCAATCGAGGGCCGATAGATAACTGCAATCCGATTCTTCTGGTAGATAAGTACCTTGTCGCCGTCAGCAGATTTCTTGAGAAACGGAGTAGTGAGCTTTGACACATCTGTAACTGTAGCCAGTGCAGGCTGCTCATCGGTAGGCAATATGAAATGCCGATTCACTCGAGCCACAACTACCCCGACGCTATCTAGATTTTGACTCTTAGAGTACGCCCGCCAAATAAACCATGCGCCAACACAGAGAGCTGCCAGAATTACTATAGATAAGCTAATTACCGCCACCCGCCTCCGCGTGCTTCGGCTGTCGCCGAAGCGACGTTTGGTAGTATGCCTCTTCACTGTACGCAAATCGATGGTAGTCTGCGGATGATTTTGACGTTTATATAGCCAATTCATTAGTGGTCTGTCTCAATATACATGCGGTTCACCCCGATTTGGGCAGCAGTGGCGGCCGTGTTGGCACCGTTACTAGCGAGGGCAAAGGCGGCCATCATGGTCGTATTTACGGGTAGGTTGGCTGTAGTTGAACTGTCTATGAGAGTAGCGCCGGTATTTAAATCGTCGATTCGATAATAGATCGTACTGTCGTTTGGCTTTGCATAGATGTAAACATCATATCCTTGATTTGCTGCTAGCGCCGGTTGTCCGGCGATGGCATCTTTGGTAGCCGTACCTGAGCTGGTATTGTGCATGAAAGTGATGGCACTGTCGCCAGCATCAACCCCGAACCCCAGGATATTTGTCTGGGACGACGGGTCACCCGTCACCATGGCGGTAGTGCCGGTGCCAAGCCCGACAAAGAGGCGATCCCCGGCAGTCCAGGCCTCAGTGCCAAAACGAGCAAAGAAGAAGAATCCGCCCTGCCCGGCCACCGAACCGCGGTAAAACTGCCTTTGGCTGCTGCGCTGACCAACCTGCTGGTTGGCGGTGGTGACAACGGTGGCATAGCGCGAGCGGATCATGGATGTATACAGGTTGGTGGTAGTCGGCAGTGCCGCGGTGAATGTGCCGGCGCCGGCGCCGACGGTTCCCTGCCAAAGACCTGCGGTTGCGCCAGAGGTGGTCCAAAGTGCGGTATTGTTACCCCAGAGAGCGGCCTGGAACGGCGTGTCGACACCGGACGGACCAAGCCACTTGGGTACGATCCTTCCGGCTACGGCCTTGGCGTAAATTTTGAGGTTACCGGCCGCGGGGGTTGTAGGATTAGCCTGGGCGGCTAACTGCAAACCTCCGGACTGCACGTCTATGCCGATATCCCAGCCGGTGCCAACATACACGCCGGTCCCGGTACCGGCACCGGCAATCGTAGGTCCTTCGAGCTTGAGACCATATTCGGTTACACCGGCAGCGGGACCTGTGGCTCCGGCCACTATGCGCATCCCGCTCCAGGTGCCACCTGAGGTAGTGCCGGGGGTAAAGTCAATTCTGAGGCCGGAAGCCTCAACGGCCGCCGCTCCGCCTTTATAATTGATACTCTCGCCATTAACGTCATTGGTGGTCACGCCGGTTGTGCCAGTATTGTCGATAGCCAGCTGGTCTACGGACGGTGCCGAGGTAGAGCTAATGGACATCTGTGAGTTACTGGACAGTTTGATCGACAGATTCTGCCCCGCTATCGGCCGCACGACTACTTCGCCGGTCGGGTTGACCGTCAGCACGTCCGTACCGGTTTGCTGGACGGCAAAACGTCCAGCGCCCGCCGAACAAGTAGCACAAGTTAGGTTAATAAGAACGTTCGGGTCGGTAGCCTGATCGGTGGCATTGATTACAAAGTCTTTGGCCGAAGCATTAAGGTTGATCGTGGCCGGAGACGACGAAGTGTCATAAGCCGTCTGTAAATCCGTGGCGGTAGTACCGGCGCAGGTTCCGCCGGTGACGATGCCGCCGGTGACTATCTGATTTTGAAGGAATTGGCCGCCGGAGCAGGTAACGCTGCCGCCGGAGCTGGCACCAACGGAGAATGCGCCGCCGGTTCCAAGGCCGAGAGAACCGGTGACCGCCAGATTCGCCACGTTGGCGCCGTTGGAGTTACCGACGGTCAGCGTAGAGGTGCCGGCAGTGGCAAGATCAATCGTCAATGCGTTGGCCGTACGCTGAAGGACGGCCGAATCCAAGCCGATTGTTCCGGAGGCCGACGTCAGGCTGAGTCCGCCGATCCCGCCCGATGCCAGATTGACAGCGCCCGAACCTGTCGCGATCGCCGATGCGTTAAGGTTTGTCAGATTGCTCCCGGAGAGTGCGGGCAATGCTCCCGAACCATCAGTTTGTACCAGCTGAGTAATGCCGTTGAAACTATTTCCCTGCTTGGTAATGCTCGATCCGTCAGATAAGTTAGCCGACGAGATTTGCGTACCGTTGAAACTAATTTGCTGGCCCGAACCGAGATTGAGGCCGCCGGTAATATCGAGGTTGGCAACCTGGCCGGCGTTGGTGTTTTTGACGTAAAGCGTGGATGTGGCTACGTTGTTAAGGTCGTATGTGAGACTGGCTTGGCCAGTTGTCTTGACCGTGGCGGCCGAGAGGTTGAGGGTACCCGAGCCAGAGGTGAGGTTGAGGTTGCCGGAGCCGGTGGACTGTAGCGACAGGTCGGTATTAGCGGCTGCCGACAGCGTTGGTGTCTGGACGAGCGTGCCAAAATAGCCGGAACGGAGCACGTTAGTTCCTGAACCGACATCGATTAAGTTGCTTGAGCTGGTGAGCAGACTTGTGTTCAAGTCTACTCCGGCAAGGTTGGATAAGGCTGCGTTGGCACCTGTAACCCCCAAGAGATCGGCGAAGCTGCCGCCACTCTCGCTCACGCGGAAGTGCCCGGTACCGGAATCGAAGTAGATGCGTCCCTGGCCGGTCGGCGCCACCGAGGGTGCTCCGATGCCGCGTAAGGCTACATCGCCGTTCACATCAAGTGCAGCGCCGCCCGAACTAACACCCCCCACGCCGACCTTGCCGGAAATGTCGATATGGAGTCCCTCGGTGCCGTTGGCAACTATGGACAAATCATGACTATCAGCTGTACCGAGTACCCCGGTAGCACCAAACGAATTGCCGCCTTGGACGAACGGGTTAAGACTGCCAGCCCCCTTTTGCATAGCCTCTAAGTATGAGCCGGCACGAACAATAGAGTTCGTTGCCGCCGCTGTATTTTGCGCCCACTGCAACGTCACGGACCCGGCAGTCGCACCGGAGCTGACAACGCCGGTTACCGTATATGGTTCATCGGCACCGGAGCCCGAGATAAGCCCCGATGACGCACCGCAACCAAGATTTCCGTTGGAATCTGCGTTCTCAGTTTCGGAGACGCCCCAGGTACAAGCAGTACCGCTGGGGGCGGTTAATGAAAACTTAAAATCGGCCGTGGTGGACGAGTTACCGTAAACGACCATAGTGTATGTCCAGGTCTGGTTGGCGCCTATTACAAATGTCAGGTCATTGTCGTCAACAAAGGTGGCCGAGTTATTGACGATCTGGTCCGCGGGCTTCACTACCTGTGTCATCTGGTTAGCAATGATGCTTGCGGCATTTAACGGCACCCATGACGTGCCGTTATAACCTTGGAAATCGGTACCGGTGAATCGTACCGTGCCTGCATTCGTATTCGTAGTGGTACCCAAACGAACCGCCCCGGCCACATCCAGTGCTTCCGTCGGTGCGGCTGTTCCGATTCCAACCCGATTATTCTGAGTATCGACGTTAATGGTCGGTGTAGCCGTTCCGTCGGGGATAACCTGAAAGGCGGTCGTTGAGTTGAAGCCGATGCCCGATTGAACAACAACGCCCTTGGCGACCGAACTCGTCAAAACCGTAGCCGGGCTCGAAGAATTATCGTAGGCAGTCTGCAGGGTAACGGCCGTTCCGCAGGCGGCAAAACCCAGAACACCGGCTCCCGTGGTGTCTTTGAGACAATCGCCGGCCGCAGTGAGGGCAGTCGGCAATGTCAGCGAAAAGTTGCTGCCGGTTGCGCCGGATTGGAGCGTCAGCGTATTGGTATTCGTAGCATTCTTGAAAAGTACCGCACCGGTATTGCCAGCCGGACCGGCCATACCGAGCGTGAGGGCGCTGGCGGCGGTAAAGGTAGCTGATGCTCCCTGAACGCTCCCGGTTGCCTGAAGGTTGCCGCCGGACTGAAGATTGCCGGAAATGTTGATATTGCCGGACTGCTGAACCGCCGGCGAAAGCTGCACCAAGCTCGAACCGTCGATACCGTCGACCGTATCGGCATTGAAGGCGTAGGCGCTGGAGGCGAGCGGCTGGCGCGGCGTCATGGCGCCTTCGGTGAAGACCGCACAACCGTTAGTCGCACAGGTAGCCGTGGCCGGTGTCGGCAACTCCACCTCAAGATAGAGCGGGAAGGCACCCGAGAACAAGGCCGGCGAAAGTACCGTGACGTCGCCGAATTGAATGTTGAAGAGGCCGTTAGTCACCTGAACACGGTTATCCACGCCGGTCATCACCCGGTCTTCTTCGAACTTATTGGTGCCACCCGAAGCCGCGTCCCAGAAACGGAACTTGATGTTGTAGAGACCGTCGGCTAGGATATTACCGGAATTATCGGTTAAACGGCCCTGAAAGTTTACCTTGTAGGGTATGGATTGGGCCGCCAAAGTAACTTTCGGTGCCATAAGTGCAGATACGCCAAAAGAGGCTGCGATAATCGGAGCCGCTAACGTCAGGAGTGCAAATACTCTCAAACGACGTCGAAACGATAACTCCATCACAACCTAACGTTACAAGGTCAATTTTAGCATTATGCTTATGGTTTTGACAAGTGATTTTCTCGATAAAGACCTGGGCATATACGGACTCGTTTCGCTTGTTGGGCGAATTTGTACTATTTGCCTTTTTGGCTGATTCCATCGAACTTTCGTTTGTACCCGACCGGTGGTTTTCGGCGTCGAACGATGAAACGGCGGACTGCCAGAATCGCGCCGAACATCACCAGTATTAGTATCCCCAAAGCGTACCATCCCGTGCAGACAATCGCCCAACGCGTGACGACCTGACCGGTAGCGCTATCTCTGAGACTTAACGGCAAGATGCCGATATACGAACCAGTACGACGAACTTCAAACTCCCGCTCGCTCTGCGGCAGTACATACGGTCCGGTCAGGGCTACGTTACGCCCCCAGAAGAGTACCTTGGTCGACAAGTCGGGTGCAAAGGCGGCTGCCGTCGTATTGCGATCGGTATTGCGATAGCGCGCGGTACCCCTCAGACCGTCGCCAAACTGGAACAGCGGCAGACTAAACTTAGTGATTGCACCGACATGCTCACCGGTACCGTTCTCGAGCAGCAGCAGAGTGCCGACTTTGGCGCTTTCGGCTATGTATGAAGTTGCGCTGCTCTGAGGAGGAGGAACGGTACGGAAGAAAATTGCCGCGTACACCCCGCCTTTCGGCAGCAAGGACGGATCAACCCGAAACGCCACCCGTATCGACTCTCGCGGTCCGAGTACGAATGTCGGCAGGTCGACACCGATCGCTGCACTTAATGTCGCATCGTCAAAAAATTCCAAATCCCCCGCCAAGTTAGCCTGACGAAAACCCTGTACCTCGGATTGCAGTTGCACGGACGTGTCGCTGGGGTTTGAAACGTCGACGAAACCGTTCCGGACAGCCGTGCCGGATATTACCTCTTCGTACCTTTGAGGAGACACCTGTAGACTGGCCTCGGCGTGGGCCGGTACCGCCTGAATATATCCAATAAATACTATAGCTAAGCCATAAACGGCCACCAGCGCGCGACGATTGTTCATGGCTTATCGGTCACCGTATAGATCACGGTGGTTTGATAAGTACCGGATTTCTGCGACGGCAGGGTATCGGCCCTGAATTGCAGGGTAGTCTTCTCCGGTAGTCCGGCCGTATAGCCGACCCGCGAGTGATAAACCGTGTCCACTGCCGGCAAAGCTGCGTAATTAAACGGCCCCGTGCCCCACTTGGACTCCAGCTGCGTCGCGCTGATAACGCTGAATCCCAGCCCTTTGGTCACCCCCTCGGTCCAGGCCGTCGGCGAAGCGATGGTGCCCGCTATCGAAGGGATGGTCGTGACACCGTCGACGGTGTGCGTGAGCAGCTGCGGAGCCTGAATGAACAAATCGTATCCGGCCGTATCGGTCCGCACGATCGCATCGACATTGTACGATTGCGATGTCCCGGGGGTTACGTTGGGCAAAGTGTGGGCAAAGCGAAGACCGCTTAGGCCGGCAGAGTACTCATTGGCGATTTCGGCCGCGGTCAACGTCCGCCCATAGATACGTACTTCGTCGAGCGAGCCCTTGAAGTAGTTGGTCAAATCGTCTCTGGCGCCAAGTTTCATCGCGTTGGCGTTCGAGGATGTAATGCCGACCGCTCCCGTGCCTTGGGCTACGCCGTTAATATACAGGGTAACGGTACCGCCACCCTTAGTGGCTGCCACATGGACCCACGAACCGGTCGGAACGGCAACGGAACTGGTAATGGTCCTCTGGGCCGTATCGAAGCCTACAAACTGCAGATACCCGGTTGAAGCTTGGGTCCGGAGCTCATAGGTGCCATTGGCAGCGCCGGATCCGGAAACCTTGGATATGATGGTATTGGTATTGGCATAGTCGGTCAGATTGACCCATGCCTCAAGCGTAACGGTGTCTGAGAGATTCAGACTGGACGATGACGGCACGTCGACATACTGGTTCGATCCGTTGAAACTTAAGGCCTGCCCGATCTTGCCCGCCACCCAGTTGGGAGAATTATTCAGCGATCCGCGGTTCTCATTGGTACTTACATCGTAGGCTTGAATGCCGGTACCCGTATCGAGCGGATAATAAGCGGATATCCCATACGGCAAGACTGAGAGCGAAACCGAGTGGGCAAGCTGACTGACGTAGCCCTGGGTCAGCTTATAGCTCCCGCTCGACCCCGCTCCAACGGCCGCCTCGCCGCCCGAATCGGTTAGTTTGTATGACGCCGAACTGCCGACTCCACCGACCGAGTTGGTGACGTTCGGATCAAGGCGAAAGTGCGAGCTCTGCAGCAGATTAGCAAACGCGGTTGCCGGTAATAACAAACCGGAAACCAGCAACAAACCGCGAATTGTCGTTAACCACCTAACCATTACCATGATTATGCCAGATTGAGAGCGCCGGGGCTACTCTTTGCCGGAAAGTATTCGAACGGCACGGGCAATCCGCTCGCGGCCTTTCCAGAAGATAAAGAACAGAGCTGCCAGTACGATTATCAATCCGGCCAGGAGCTTGTACGGGATGACGGTAAAGGTCGTTTTGGCGGTGAGCGTCTGAATTGTGCCGTTCTGCACGGTCAGAGACGCGGTGTAATATCCGAACAGCAATTTCTTCTTGAGCTCCGCATCGAATTTTCGGATGGCGCCCGGTATCACATTCTTCTCATCGAGGGTAATTTTGCCGGCCGTGAACCCAAACATATCCTTTACTATAATGGTGTTTGTGGGTCGCTCATGAACGGTGCCGAGGTTCTTGATGCGGGCAGTAAAGTCGATCGGACCATACTCATAAAACGAATGTCCGGAAGTGAAGCTGGCGATGGCAAGCTGCTCATTGGTGGCGCCGTTGATACGCAGGAATACCAGCGCGGCCAGCTCCTGCTTGACACTGGCACCGCTCTGACCGGTTGGCAATTTGGCAGCCACGGTATTGAAGGTGATCGAGCCGTAACGTCCGCCCGGTTCGGCATTCTTTGGCACGTTCAGGGTGAAGGTAACCTCTTTGGTCGCACGGGGAGGTACGTCGATGAGCGATTGATCGATGGTAAAGAAAGGCGATAAGGAATAGGCCGGATCCCCGCCGTCGACCAGCTCAACTTGGCCTTCCTCGCCTTTGGCGACAAAGTTTGTCTTGCCGACCTGGAGGGTTATCTGGGTATCGGTGAGGTTGGTTACCTTGATCTTTCCAGTCACACCGTTGCCGGGATCGACACTGAGATTGGTCACTGGGGGCGATATCTGGTAACCGAGATTATCAGCAGCGTTGGCGGGTGCCGATACCACAACGACCGCTCCTGCTGCTACGACTATGGCCGAGGCCAGAAGGGTGCGTAGGGTGCGGGTAGCGGTCGTCATAATGTTCTATAGCTTAACGCTTAGTAGAGCGGGGTGCAAGTGTAAACCACGGTCGTCAGGTAGGTACCAGGGTGGGTCGTGAGCGAAATGCCAACCTGATGGGCAACCTGATAGGTCGTCGCGGTTACTCCGGCCGGCTCGTAAGCCAGCTCGGCGTTGGCAGTGGTCATAGCGGCGAACTTAGCCCCTGGGTTGGTAAAGCGGTCGGCAGTGCCCGTCCCAAGCGTTGCATCGCTGGTAGAGTAACCGTAAGCCTCGGTCCCTGGAGCACTGAAGGTGGTTGGAGCGGCGTTGGTTCCGGTCCAGTTGGCCAGCGTCTGGCCCAACCCGTTGGTCGGTGCGCTGTCGTAGCGGGTATAGATGGTATAGCCCCCGGTCGAGTTAGTGGCTGCGGTTAGCGCCTGGCAGACCACACCGTTGGAAACGGCCGTCACGGTACCGAAGGGAATCGTGGTAGCGGTTGAAGCCTGCGTGGTCGTGGTACCGTCGCAGGATGTCGCGGCAAGCACGGCGTTGACGGAGAAGCTGAGCGTGTTGTCGACGGTCAGTGAAAGGGTCGATCCGTTGGTGTTGATGTACTCGACCTTGGCATTGTCGACCGGGCTCGATGCACAGTCGGTGTTGCCGTAGGTGTTGAGCGTATAGTAGTAAGCGATGTCGGCCACAGTGGAATTTGTGATACCGGCCAGCACAAACGTAGCACCGGTAGTAGTACTGGGCGTAATACCGGTAGAATTCACATAAGTAACGGTATTGACCGTCGGCGTTACAGCCCAGCCGGTGGAGGTGCTATTGACCAGCGTCGAGCTGGCGGCCGTTACGGTCGCCGAGGCGGCGCTAAAGCCGGTCGGAGTAACTACCGATGCCGCGGCACTCGAAAAGGTCACCTTAATACACTTAATCAGCTGGCTCGTGACCGTGGACCCGGTAAACGTGTAGTTCACGCTGGTAACGCCGGGACGCGGATCGCTCTGGGCAACCGAGGCCGCCGAGAGAGTCGCGGCGTTGGCTAGGCCGGCATTCATAGTCACGCCAATCAAGGCCACTAGGATAGCCGTTAATTTTGCTAACTTCGCTTTTGCGTCATTCGGAAACCTTACTCCTAAGGCCTCCAACGCTCGTTTGGTGCGTTTCACTCGTTTATTCTCCACAACATTTTAATGAGATCTCTTTAACGATAACGGTTACGTTTATGGTTGTCAAACTACTTATGGTTGTAAATGCCACTACGACTGAAATCTGCTAATAAACCGGCGTACATGTATAAATAATTGTCGTTGAATAATTACCAGCTGCGGTTATGGAACTCACCCCAACCTGATGTCCGATGCGATAGGTTTGTGCGGTTACCCCGCTTGGTTCAAACGCCACCTCGGAATTGACGGTAGTAGCAGCGGCCCATTTCTGGCCGCCATTAGTAAAGCGGCTAGCCGTTCCCGTACCCAACGTGGCATCGTCGGTCGTATAGCCGTAGGCTTCGGTTCCGGCGGCGCTGAAGGGCGTCGGGCTGGCATTGCTTCCCGTCTGGTCGGCGATGAACCCCCCAACGCCGTTGGCCGGCTTACCGGTATAGCGCAGCGAGATCGTGTAGCCTCCGGTGCTATTCGTAGCGGCCGAAAGATCTTGACACACAACGCCGTTGACCGCCGACGTTACCGTTCCAAAAGGCAACGTTGTCGCAGTCGATGCCTGCGTTGTAGTTGTGCCATCGCAGATTGCCGCGCTGCCGACGCTATTGACAGTAAAACTTAAGGACTGGTCGACTGTCAGCGACAATTGTGATCCGCTCGTTATAATAAACCCGATAGTCGTATTATCCACCGGACTAGTGACGCAGTCCGCGTTACCGTAGGTACTGATTCGTAGCCAATAGGTGGTGTCGGCGAGGGAGGAATTGGTAAACCCGGCCAGGTCCCAAGTTTTGGTGCCCGATGGCGCCTCACTCGATCCGCTGTTTATAAACGTGACGGTACCGTCCGGATCCGAACCGCCCCGAGTCCATCCGACGGTCGAAGCCAGGAGGGTCTGACTGCCGGCGATTGTGATACCCGAGGCCGTGGCCATCCCGGTTGGTTTTGTCGTGCCGGCAGGAGTTGTCGCGAAGACTTCCTTGACGCACTTGATCGTACTGCCACTATAACTACTGGCGGCAGCAGCGTAGGTGACGCCCGTCTGGCTCGGTCGCGAGTCGCTCAACGAAACCGAAGCTACCGTTAGCGTCGCAGCTCGGGTAATATCCGGAACAAGCAGCCCCGAAAGCACAAATAAACTAAATATCGTACGCAACCAACGTCCGGAGAAACCCTGCACGGGAAGTCCCAAGGCCTGGGCTGCGCGTAAAACGCGCTGCATATAGTAACAAACTCCACTCTTCACCAAGAGTTACTAGTATACTAGCAATGATGCTTTACGCTGTCAAACCGCTTATGTTACTAAAGCTAATCTTAATACACAGGAGTACAGGTGTAGACGACGGTCGTCTGGTAGGTACCGGGCCTAGTCGTAAGCGAGACGCCGACTTCGTGACCGATGCGGTAGGTAGTGAGGTTGACGCCGGCAGGCTCGAAGGCAATCTCGGCGTTCGAGGTGGTCATGCCGGCCCATAAGTTCGGAATAAACCGTCCGGGAGCTCCCGTCCCCAGAGTGGCATCGTTGGTCGTGTAGCCATATGCCTCGGTACCAGGAGCCGGGAATGCAGTCGGTGCGGCGTTGGTACCGGTATGGTTGGCAATCGTCTGAGCCAAGGCGTTTTGGGGCTGGCCGGTATATCTAGCATAAATCGTATAGCCGTTGGTCGAGTTGGTGGCGGCTGTAAGATCCTGACAAACGACGCTGTTTGTGGCAGCGGTAACTGTGCCAAACGGGATAGTCGTCGCCGTACTTGGTTGGGTCGTGGTAGCACCGTTGCAGGCTTGCCCGCCCGGCACTGCATTAATCGAGAAGCTTAGAGTTTGGTCAACGGTGAGCGTCAGCGTGGAGCCAGCCGTCAGGATGAAGAGTACACTGGCGGAGTCCACCGGGCTTGATGCGCAGTCGGTGTTATTGTAGGTGTTAAAGCGCAACCAGAAGCGGGTATCGGCAGTGGAGGAGTTGGTGATGCCATTGACGACGACTTTGCGCGCGGCAGCAGCCACCGGCGTTTCGCCGGCAGCGTTGGTAAGCGTGAAGGTACCGTTAACCGCCTTGTTGAAAGTCCAAGCGGCCGGCGTCGGCATGTAGTTTGAGTTCACCGTATCGAACGCCACCCCGCCCCCGGTTGTCACCATGCCGGCCGGAACTGTTGATCCGGATGAGCTGTCGGCGAATACTTCCTTGATACATTTAATCGTACCGGGGGCACCCGTAGTGACGCTGGAACCAGTAAACGTATAATTTGAGGAAAATGACGGACGGGAATCGCTTAAACCGATGGAACTGGCCGACAGAGTGGCGGCATGAATGCCTGTGAACGGCGCTACCAACAATACTAATACTAATAGCGCAACGAGCCGAGGCAGATGCGCGAAACGAAATAATGAAGATGTTTTGTGGGTACGATTTGGTTTTGGCACGATTGTTATGTGGGTCTTTTTGGAATTTTGTTTAGCTCACGCGTGAGCTTGTATTAAGCGTAACCAGTATCGGTATGTCTGTCAAGCGATAGCGTGGGGATAACCTAAGTAATTTCAGCGGTCGCCGCAACCTCGGCCGTGGCTTCGCGATGGTGCTCCCCGAGCCAAAAACTCAGCAGAACTAGGCCAATCAGACCAAATATCGGCCAGGCGATCATCAAGATGCCGCTGCCCTCGTATCGAACGCCGGTCTTCCCGGCCGATACTGCGCCGTCGCCTTCCACGATCACCACAAGGGATATCACCGCCTCGCGTCCGGACGCATCGGTTGCGCGCGCCACGAGTTGATCGATGCCCGACTTGTCGTATTGATGTTTGAGATTAACTGAGCCGTTGGCACTCGTCAAATCGGTATTTTTACCATCACCCCAGTCGATCGTTACCCGATACGGACTCTGGCCGCCGTTAACTTTCAGACCAAGGTCGATACTCGAGCCCGGCTGAACGCCTTGGTAGTAATGTTGGTCGCTATCGATCGTGAGGGCGGCTATCGGTGCAGTGACTGGCCGGGGCGTAGTCGTGGAGCTCGGCGACGGCGAGGCCGAAGACCGTGGCGTAGCGCTCGGACTTATACTCGGAGACGGAGCCGGCGTCGGCGTGGCTACCGGAGCATCATAGAAGACGGTGACGGCGTTTGAATCCGGGCTTGACTGCATCAGGGCATCGACATTACGTGCAATTAAGTCATTCTGGCCATTTATCAGAGTGACCAGGAGGTTATACTGCCCGCTGACATCACATACCGTACTGCCCGCAAATGAGCCGTTGCGATAGATCTCCACGAACAGCCCCACCAAGCATTGCCCCCGGACCGTGGTTGTGGCGACGGCGAAGTGCTGACCGGCGAGCGGAACATCGATTGTCGGGGCAGTTGCCGGAGGCGGCCCCAGAACCGTAAGTGATAGCTGGGAGTCGGCGGCACGGCTTGACTGCGAATAAGCTCCGAGGAGAACCGTCGATATTAACAGCAGAAACGCCAGGGCCGGGTACGAGGTGTGATGATGAGCCAGCACCTTGCCGGTATGGTGATGGGCGCTCAAGCCCTTGCGGCGCGGCAGGTCCCTACCGTGAATCGCGATGCGGCGCTTGGCACTCATCTTCAGTCGGAACCACAGCGGCCTCAGGCGAATTTTGACCGACAATAACCCGTCTGCAATAAGTTTGCGCAGGCGGCTGGACCGCAGGTATAAGGCGATCAATCCGATCAAGGTTAGTACAGCAAAACTCCAGGCCGCAGCTCTCCATGACCATGCCATAGTCATGGTATGTACCGGGGTTTCGGCGGTTAAACCGCCTGGTGCCTTGGTTACGGGCGAGGGTTCCGGGGTGTTCGTGCCGGCCGGCGCTCCGACGGCGATCGGCGGCGGCGAGGGCGAGGTACTTGGGGTCGGCGTTGGAGACGGCGACGTCGGTGTCGAATGGTTAGAGTTGCTACCGCCGACCGCTACCGGGGTCACAACGGGGGTTGGGGTCGGCGGCCTGGGCGTGGACGGTACCGGTGTCGGCGTTGGCGTTGGCGGCGGTGTTGGAACGGGCGTCGGCGTCGGGGTTGGCGGCGGAGCAGTATTCTTGTTTATCACATAAGTGGCTACGCTCACCCAGGGTGTGGCGAATGGATCGCCGCAGGATGTCAGCAGCTGGTTCCCGCCGCCGTCTAGGCTCACCAGGAGCGATCCATCGGGCGCACCGCGGAAACTATAAGTGTGGGTACCGTCGAGATTGCCCGTGTAGCTGCTGTTGAAGGTCAGGCCGGAGGTGCAGTAGATGTAGGTCTGAAAAGTATAGGCACCGGTGAAGACTCCGCCGCTCGTCGGGCCGGTCGGAGCCTGAACAGTAGGCGCGGTTGCAATGGCGCTCAGCGGCAAGCCGAGCACCACAACAGCAACAAGCGCCAGAAGCAGACTCCATTTCATGGCGGGATGAGGCTTCCGGGACGGGTTCTTCCCCGCAAAAACTAACGCACTCATTACCTAACAGTGTAGCATAAGCGCGAAAGTGTGGGGGTATTTCGTATTTATGCAACTAATTACTTTTTTCTCAATCACCAATCCGGCCGGTCGGGAACGAATCAAAGCCGACTTGCGCAAATAAAGAAACACTCCACAAGGCTGTGTGGAGTGTTTCCATTGGTGGGCAATAAAGGACTCGAACCTTTGACCCCCTCGGTGTAAACGAGGTGCTCTAACCAACTGAGCTAATTGCCCGAACAATTCATCTATTATAGCGGAGAATGGGCTAAGCATATAGCGGGCTGCCTAGAATTAGTACCAGGCAGCCCGCCGGCATTAGGAGGCCCGCGTTGTGTGCACCTCAAGGCGGTACGTACTGAGGCCGACCCCTCGCGCCTTGAGCGCGGCCAGAGTACGGCGGGAGAGATCCTCCTTGGTACTAGGTGCGATCTCGATCAAGCGAAGATCGCGGCAGTGGCGCAGGAGCTCCTCGACGTGGCGGGTCGAGTAGGTTCCGCTGATATGGACCCATGTAGAGTCCGGCGGCACCGACGATAGGTTTTCCTTGTACGGACGCCAGTGAAACCACCTGCCCGGTTCATGGTTAGTGACCGGGATCAAGACTTCCTCAGGTGCCAGGTTAATCGGCGCACGGGTCTTTGGGAACGTGGCTCTCATGCATCGTGCGCAGAAGGCTTTCAGGCTTCCCTCCATGCCATGGGTTGGGTCGTCGCAAAGTTCTTCGGACATATCTATCACCGCCAAACGGTAGGTACGCCGCACTTTTTAGCACGGATTATAGTTATTTAAGACTAGAAATGAACTTTTGTCAATTTTGTTTAACAAAATGGGAGTTTTTAGCCTGCCAATCACTTCACGCCGGGGTCGATTTATGGTAATCTGTTGTGGTTAGAAACCCCACGCGCGAGTGGTGGAATGGTATACACGCTAGCATGAGGGGCTAGTGCCGCAAGGTGTGGAGGTTCGAGTCCTCTCTCGCGCACCAATATATATGACCCCGTAAGGGGTCTTTTATAATGGTGCTGACCATAAATGACTGGGTAACATCAAGATCTGACGATCTAAAATAGTCTTAGACAGAGCAATACCGCCTAAAAACTTTTATGCCATAATTAAAAAACTGGGTCCTCTCACCTGGGTAGCCACGCTATTTCTATTGTCCAATAATGTCTCACGAACTGCAATTTCGGTAAACGAGGATCACCGGAACTTATGAGTTAAATAGTAATATTGCCTTGACATATACCTACTAAGTTATGTAATGTTTTCTCACCCATACTACGACCCTTCCGGAGGGTATCACCATGGCAAACAAAAACGTAAACGACGCCAAGCGCGCACAAGACCAGCGCGCGCAGCAGGCAGCCGCCCGCAAGAAGGCTCAGCAAGAGCGCGATTCCAAGAGGTTCAAGGGCGGATCCAATCCCCACAACGGTGCCTCCCGCGGCCAGAGCGGTCAGCAAGGCCGCTAGATACCACCACCATTCACCTCTTCACTGCATTCTGGCATGAAGAAGCCCCCCGAGAAGTTCACACTTCTCGGGGGGCTAGCCATATCCGTCAGCTACTCGGATATGGAATCGGTGGCGTAGCCGCCGGAGGACTGTAGTGCGCCTGCCAAGTCGGAGGCTGGTAGTTGACTGCCTGTATCGCATTACAAACAAGGTATTTGCTTGGATATGCGTCTGGGCAACCTCCCATTGGAGTATCAACGGTTCTGGACTTAAAGCTGTAATAGAGAGTTAGAACGAGTCTCGTGTGCTTATCGTAGACTCGCCACGTCACTATCCAGTTTTGACCCGGCTTGTTCGGAGAGTCTACACCATGGATGTCAGTGCCGGTATTACCCCCTATTATGAGCCCGGTAGTTTCTATGTCAGATCCGCCAGTTGGATCGTTGGTAGGGATATCCGTAATAAGCGTGTTCACCCACGTGATCCAATCCTTGTACTTAATCCGCGAGTCGAAACCGTAATTGGTCGTCCAGACGTTCGTGAAGCCGTAATCCTGCATAGCCTGCCACAAATGATTGTCGACACCGCTCACAAACACCGGAACGGGATAGCTGCTAAACGCTGTTCCCGGCTGGACGGGGTTGGGATTGCACAGATAGGGACTGATGCAAGCCAGCTTCACGCTCTTAAGCTCAGATATGATCTGAGCCTCTCCCTGGGCGATCTTTTCAGCTTGGCTCAGCTGCGGTGTTGGCGTCGGCGTGGTCTGATTCAAGGGAGCATTGGCCACGTTGGCTGTTCCGTTGATCGTACCCGTACCACCCTGTGAGTTGGTGTAGTTGGGACTCGCGATCGGAACATTATGGTTGTTGGCGTTGTAGCCATAAAGCCAAAAGGTGACAATGACACCTGTAACTACCGCGGCCGACAACCATCGTTTCCGCCGAGCCGAAGAATGACCGGTAATGACGTAACCCGTATATGCCGGCGCCGTTGGCTGCTGGCTAGTTGGTGTCGTCGAAGGTGTGGAAGTTGGCGGTGGTGGTGGCGGAGGCGGAGGCGCCGTTGTCGTAAAGTCCCAATCCGGCTCTTCATCAATATCCGGCTCCGGTTGTACTGGTTCTTGTTTTGGATGAAGCAATTGCTCATCGTACTCACGCCGGAGTAGCGGGTTCCCGAGTGTCTCGTAAGCCTTATTTACAGAACGCATCTGACTTTCGAAGCCAGGATTTGCATCGGGGTGAAGGATCTTTGCCTTCGCGCGATAAGCTTTCTTAATCTCATCCTCGGTCGCCGTCTTAGAGACGCCAAGGGTTTCATACAGCGTCTCGGCCATAACGTTTCCACCAATCTAGAATAGATTGTCAAGGTGATAATTTCATACCATAAATGTAGACAACTATCAAGTATTATGATATATTGCGCCCATTCTTGTACCTTAAGTTTCGCCTCTGGGGAGTCCTGATGAATAATGATCTAGAGCGAGTCGACCCGAGTACGCTCGTATCACGATCGGCAGAACGAGGCCATTTGTCGGCTAGATCAACGGCTGCTTTGCAGCGGCTTTCGACAATGAGCATGGTACGCTCAGCACTTGAAGGAAGTGCCAGCGTAAAGAGCGCGGGCCGGTTGCTGCTAGTCACGATGATGTTGGATGATTCCGAGTCGATGTTCATGGCCCCCGACCGAGCCCGCAACACCCTTGCCGGCTACAACGGACTGCTGGCGAGCATGCAGTCATCGGATGAAGCTAAGCGGACAATGTTGCAGACGCGGTTTCTCAACGGCAGGCAGTTCCAGAAGTTCATGCCGCTTGCACAATGTCGGGGTATGGAGTCGGTTGAATACTTTTCAAGTCCTAACGGCACTCCACTCTATTCGCAGAGCCTCATTCTCCTCGGTACCGTCATGGCCAAAACTGAGGAACTCATCGAGCGTGGTGCCAAGCAGGTTCGATCTGCAACTCTCATCATGACTGATGGCGAGCCGACAGACATGACTGACGACGACCAGAAAGCACTTTTCGATCTGGTTAAAGATATGCGCAATGTGGGCGACCACATTGTTGCCGGTATGGGCGTAGGCACAAGCACCAGCTTCACGCCTACTTTCAGGTCGATGGGGATTGCTGATAAGTACATCTTCTCCGCCGCTAATCGCGATGAAATCCTGAAGTCGTTCCGCATGTTTGCGGAGGTATCGGTCGCGCACTCGACCTCAACCGATCTGGCTAGCCGCTAGTAAGACCCTATTCGGGGTCTTTTTCATTTGGGAGAAAATATTAGACGTTCAAATTATAAGCCGCCCAGAGACTCGCTGCCCCGAGCAACGCCACCAGCGGCCAGAGCATGAAGACGTTGAGATTGTAATAGAGCTTATTTGGCTCGCTCCACCAGCCGCGGATCCCCTTGCTTCGCTTGAAATTCTTGCGGTAAGTTTCCCAGATTCGATCTCGGTTCATCTCAATGATCGTGGCCATAATGATCGCGACGACGCCAAGACCGCTTAAGCCGACAACCGGACGGGAAAAGGTTACGATCGTAAAGATCAGGATCAGAGCCAGGAAGACGCCCATCAAGCCTCGTACCGGTTTTGTTGATTTGATATCGGATTTCTTTGACATAATGCTTCCTAAATTATTAATTCATCAAGAATGAGGCAAGTGCTCATAAAGTTTTCCCAGCGAGTACTCTTGGCGTAGGCTCTCCCGCTGAAATTCGCGTGTCACGTCGATTTTGACGTTGGGATTTAAGATATTTTGCGGATCGAAGATCTGCTTGGTCCGGACAAACAGTTCGTACATTTCGTCGCCGTACAGCTGGCGCAGATAAGGGCCGCGCATAATGCCGTCGTTATGCTCGCCACAGGTCGATCCCCCCATCTCGATGACCATCTCGAAGAACTCATCGGCCAGATCAAAGAGCGTGTCGACGTCTTTCTTCTTGGATAAATCAAGAAATGGCTGGAGATGCAGATTAGCATCGCCGGCGTGACCCCAGACGGCTATTTCAAGGTCGTACTTCTTGAGTAGCTCATACGTCTTATCGAGGAATTGGGGCAATTTCTTGAGCGGTACGACTCCGTCCTCGATAAACGGCAGGGCTTTCTTGGAGCCGGAATTCATCGACATGACTGCGGCGGCGCTGCGCCGAATCTTCCAGAGCGACTCCTGCTCGACCGGATCGGTCGAGACACGAACGTTTGAGGCATATTTGGCCAACAGACGCTCGGCGCGGCGCGACTTGAAGGTCTGAGAGATCTGCGAATAGTCGTCGAATTCAGCCAGCAATACCAGCTTGGGGAGTTTGTCGGGCAGAAGTCCGTCGATATCCTGAGGCCGATTACGGCGGACGTAATCCAGGAGATAATAATCGGCAATCTCCAGAGTACTGGGCTTCAGCCCCTGAAGCTTGACCACCGCATCGCCGGCCTTCTGCAATGAATCAAACGATGCCACGATGAGCGTCGTTCGCGGATTCCAGGGCAACGTCTTGAGCGTGGCCTCGGTTACGATCCCCAAAGTGCCTTGCGACCCGACGAGGATTTGCGAGAGGTCGAACGAACCGTCTTTGTGTTTGATCCGGCTTAAGGTATAACCGGCGGTATTCTTGGTGGTTTTAGGCTGGTTTTTTTTGATGAGATCGGCATTATCCAGCAGGATTGAGTCCAATTTACGATATATCTCGCCCTCGAAGTCGGCTTGTCCCTTCTTCCGATTAAGTTCACGCGCCGATATCCGCTTGGTCTCAATCAACGAGCCGTCGGCCAGTACGACCTTGAGGCTCTTCACATATTCATTCGTCACGCCGTATTTAACGCTCTTCTCGCCGCCCGCATTGTTGGCGATGGCTCCCCCGATGCTCGAGAAGTCGATACTTGCCGGGAAAGGCGGCAGGAATCGGCCGTGGGTATGAAGTGTCTGCTGAAGCGACTGGTAAACTATCCCCGTCTGCACCGTTACGGTGTCTTTTTCAAGCTTTAATATGCGGTTCATGTGCGACGGCAGTACGAGCTGAATACCGTCGCCCAAGGCTCCGCCGCTCTGATCGGTCCCCTTGCCGCGCGCGGTGATTGAAACTTTCTTACCGTCTCTGGCCCGTTCAGCCAGGAGCGCGACCGTCTTACGCACGTCGGCCGTATTCTTGGGATACACGACCGCTTCCGGCATAACCGTAAAGATGCTGGCATCAGTCGAAAAATACGCGAGCGCCTCGGCATGATCCGTAACGCTCCCCAATAGTTGACTCTGGAGATCTTTGAGATAGGGTTTCTTCATGGCCTCATAATACGACTTTGAGGGCAAAAATACAAAGTGCTTGTGGTAAATATTTTCAGATAGTCCGCCATCTGCTGCCAGCCTGTTGTAGTCGGTATAATCACAAATAAAGACCCCCTAAAGGGTCTTTATTCTTGGTGCGCGAGAGAGGAATTGAACCTCCACGACCTTGCGGTCACTAGAACCTGAATCTAGCGTGTATACCATTTCACCACTCGCGCAAAATATGCGGTACGAACCAACCTAAGATACCAACAAACCACCGGTCATACAAGGGTTACTTATTCTGGGTCCAGCGAGTTCGTATTGTCCATTTTTCGACGCCGAAGTAACGGTCGGTCGGAGTAACCAGACGCTGGGCATCGATACCGCGCACTGTATCCAGGGTGCCATAATTGTATCCTGTCTGATACAGTACGGCCGCCGGGGCATCCGCGTTCCAAGCCTTGAGAAAGGCGGCATACTTGCCCTGCCGAACTAGCGGATCGCTTTTGATCCGCCCCGACTCCAGGGCTTTGTCGGCGTCGGTTGAGGAATAGCTCGATAGATTAACACCCGGATCCTTGGCCTGGCTGGAGTGCCAAAACGAGTAGACGTCAGGGTCGGCGCCGAGATTCATCCCAAACAATAGAGCCTGGAAATTACGGGGTCGCATATAGGACTGCTGAAGTTCAGTTAGATCAACCGCCTTCACACTGGCGTTGATGCCGATTGCGGCCCACTGCCGGCGTACTTCCTGAGCGGCACGGGTGTATTCCGGAGCATCAACGGTAACCAGCTCAAAGTTTAACTGCTTGCCATCCTTCTCCCGAACCGTCTTACCTCTCGGCAGCTTCCACCCGGCATCGTCAAGAGCCTGGCGGGCCGCATCCTGAGAGTATGTACTCTGAGCATAGGCATTGGTATAACCCAATTGCCCCGGCAGGATCGGCTGAGTCACCACCAGACCGCTGCCGTTCGTCGCCGCCTTCAAAACCGATTGGCGGTCGATGGACCGTGACAAAATAAGCCGAAGGTCTTTGGACTCAAACAGCTTAAACGTATTCTGGAAAAAAATGGCTGTTTCGGCGGGCAAAGTCATGCGATGAATCGCTAAGTGGTTGGTTTCTGAAGCGCGAGCGGCTATTTCGGGAAGGATTCGCCCCGGTGAACTCACCTGCTGACTGGCGAAGGCGTCGAGGGCGGCAGCCGATTCGCTATACGAGCGCAGAATGAACTCATCCAGCTTCGGCTTGCCATTATAGTACCCGGCATAGGCCTCGAGTGTCACTTCCCGCGCCGCCGGGGAGAAGGTCTTAAGCTGGAAGGGCCCGGTACCAATCGGGTTCTTGTTGAATGACGCTTCAGCCAGTTGTGACGGATCAACCGACTCCAGTATGTGCCGAGGCACTATGCCCAGGGTAGTCGAGTCCATAAACGAATCGAGCGGGCTCGGGAGCGTGAAGATTACGACGTCATCGCCTTTGGTTTCGACTTTGACCCCCTGCCAGGATGAAGCCAGCGGCGAACGAGAGTCGGGGTTCTGGATAGCGGCCAGCGTGAAAGCCACGTCCGTCGAGGAGAAGGGTACTCCGTCCTGCCACTTGACGCCCTTGCGTAGCTGAAAAGTATAGGTCTTCCCGTCCGGGCTGACCTCCCATTTGGTTGCCAGGTCGCCCGCCAGCTTGCGATCGCTATTGTACTGCGTCAGCCCGCTGAAGATAAGTCGATTGGCGCTCATCTCGAGGTTCGATCCGGGCAAGATCGGATTCAGGACGGTCAGATCGCCCATCGACGCCTCGGTATAACTGCCGCCCGACTCGGGAATAATTATGCGGTTATAGTTGACCAAATTCGAATATTGGCTCGTCAGACCAATGAGCGCCACGGCAAAAATACCCCACCAAACCAGCAAAAAACGACGGTTGCGGCCGAGATGATGCCATTTGCCCCAGATGTGACGATCAATATAGTTGGCCGACCAGCGCCGCCAGACTCTGATGTCGCGCCGAAGGCGGCGAATTTGCCGCCGATATCTAAAACGTAGGTAATCAAGCATCAGCTTTTGCTAAGGATACTCAGGATGATCGAGAGGACAAAAATTACGGCGAAGACGATCGTGGCGTTAAAGAGCACCTTCTCGGCCCCGCGCTTCGAGCGGTAAAAGCCCGAGTCGCCGCCGAACGACGCGCCCAAACTTTGGCCGCGATTCTGAACCAAGACAAAAATCACCACCAAAGCACCGGATATGACGGTCAGGATATTAAACAGCGTTTTCATGCTTGGGCTCCAATAAGTCGGTCATTAGATAGTTCACAAACCAGATAATAGCTACGGCGATGATCGCTGTCCAGAATGAACGGAGCTGGAAACTCGGGTAAATCACCGTCACCAGATACAGCA
>JBBSBR010000016.1:0-18756 GCA_038251135.1 Candidatus Saccharimonadia bacterium
ACGATCGAGCCCGTACTGCCTTGCGGCAGCAATGAGCTGTTCGAAGGATACCAGCTGATCGGGCAACGGCGCCGATGGCGACGTAGGCTCGACAGGCTGAGGCTGAGGCTCTGGTGCGGACGGTACTGCCTTCTTCGCCGGAGCCTTACGAGCTGCCGCCTTCTTGGCCGGTGCCTTCCGAGGAGTCGCTGTCTTCTTGGCCGCAGGAGCCGTATCGTCTGCTTCGACGACTACGATCTCGAGCGGTGCGTCATGCTTTTCGACGACAACGACATCGGGCTCGGCGGCCGGAGCCACCTTGCCCCTCTTCTTGGTTGTTGCCGGTGCGACGGGTTCGGGTTGCGCAGCGTTGGCTGCCCCCGAAGCCGCTTCGCTCTTCGTGCGCGATTGTGCAACGAGCTTGCGGATTTCGGACGCGGTAGCCACACTACTCACCTTCTTCCGTCTTCTCCCAGCGAACTAGAACGATGTCCAGTGTCTCGAAGATCTCGTCCTCGGTAACCTTGGGGTTACGTCGGCGAGCCTGTTCAAGCACCTTGGGCGCGACAGCCACCAGCTCGTTTGCGATCTCCTCGTTCGTTGCCTCATCCAGCTTGAGCTGAATGTCGACAAGCTGCTCTTCCCATACGGAACAGAGCAGGTGGAGACGCCGGAAACGCAGCTCGCGCTGGTCGCCGACGAGGGGATGGTTGATGTACGGCAGAACGAACTTGCCAGCCAAAAGCTGCTTGATCTGTGCCATCTCAGGACCATCAACGGTCTTGATCGAACGGCCGCAGAGACGGCAGTCCTGAGCTTGGAAGCTCAGGTTGGCCAACTCGGTCGCCCACTTGCGGAGCTCCCCTACTCGGGGATTGGGGGTCGGAATACGCCAAGGGATCTTGCCGTTCTTCATTTCCATGAAGTCTGCTGCCGGCACGTTGTCCACCTTCACCCCGTTGGGGAGCGCGTAACAGATTGTACCGGGCTCGGAACCCTTTGTGGCGTGTTCGGGCTTCCACCCCGGCTCGAGCTTGAACTCGACCTTGGCCCGCTTACCATCGACCCAACCCTGGATCAACTGCAGCATAGCCTTGTCGTCTCGGGCGAGGGAAAAGTCGAGCGTCACGCGATGTGAACGCCGGTCGGTACGCGCTTTAGCAGCCCGATGTTTCCTGGGCTCGCTGCTGCGCATTGCTCGCTCGACAGCCTTAAGTTCGCTGGCCTGCGCCGCCTCGACCTCGCTGAGGACAACGAGCGTCTGCTCGGTCCCCTCGGGGATTCCGATAAGACGCAGGACGTCCTGTACGGGGATCTCGAGCTTCTTGGCGGCGGTCTTGGCACGAACCTGCTTCGGCTTATCGGACATAGATCATCACCCTTTCGGTCGTGAAGTCTGCCATCGTTCCGCACTTGAGGTGGCGGCTGGACCTGGTGGTGCAGTCGCCACGAGGGCGGTCTGAAAGCAGCGTGTCACTTCCGGGGAAGTTGACGCCTCTACCCAACGGGCAGGATCCCACCTCCGAAGGTGCCTGGGCGGCAAGCATGACTTCGAAGGCAGAATCCTACCCATAAGGTAGGTTTGGTATTGAATTAGATTGATTTTACGGTCATTTTCATGACCTTTGACTATCCAACTTATCAAGGTTCCGCTGCGAAGGCATATCCTTTGTCAGGATATCCAATCCCCTCACAGAGCGATACCACAACATATCATAATTAAGCGTTTTCGTCAATGATTTTGTTGGATGTTTAACCAAATACACTAGAATTATGCACAAATTGCTTATGGTTTATTTAGTACAACAACCAATGCATGCCTGCATAGGCTATATAATGGACCCCCTTAGTCAAGCCAAATAGGAGATAATACCGCTTCATACTGCAATAATTCAGCCTTAGTCAGCGGACCAACGTACGCCGAGGAATGCAGCGGACTTAATAATAGTTTTATTGCAGCCTCTTTGATCGAATCGACGCTCACCTGCCTCAACTGATCAAAGTAGTCGTCATAAGATACAATTGAACCATCAAAAATATAGTCCCCGGTATACCAACCCGAGATTGATCCGGTTGTTTGTGTACCTAGCGTAATACCGCCCATGACTAAGTTGCGTGCTGCATCGAGTTCAGATTGAGTGATGCCATTGATGGCCACGTCCGACGCTTCATCTGCGATTAATTCGAGTAGCGAAGGAAATTTCTCCGAGTTTACAAACCCGCTGAATCCAAAAGACGCGGCTTTTTTCGTATGGTCAAAACTCGAGCTGACATGGAAAGTAATTCCTTTATCGCGAGCCTTCCCGTAGATACGTGAGGTAAATCCCGCCGTGAGCGCTGCGCTAAGCAGCCTGAGCGCAGCTCGTTCCGCATCATCCCCGCCCCCAGAAAACCAGCTGATAGTAAAGTAATTGGATTCAATATCTTTGGTGATATTGATTGGTTCATAACGTCCCAACCCGGGTTCGTCGAGGAAGCTTTTTTGCTCGCCGCTGGGTAATTCGCCGAATAGTCGCTCCAAAGCCGTTTCGATTACGAGCTTATTTTTCGACACGGCTCCAGATACTATGAATCCACCGTTTCTCGCTGAGTAGGTTTTATGATAATAATTAATGACATCCTGATGTTCAATCGTATCTAATTGCGCTAAACGCTCCTCGACATCTACACCCAGTTTCGGATAATTTGCCACAAAACTAAGAATACTCACCTGTCGCGAATAATCTGATAGATTCTTGCTCAATTCAGTTCGCACGTTCTCGAGTTCGGTCTCGAAAGCTGCACGAGGGAAAGTTGGGGTGGTCACACTCTCCGTGATTAAACCTAGGACTCTGTCAAGATCAAACACCGCACATTGCACCCAGTACATAACCGTCTCCGGACTAGTATAAGCGTTACGAACAGCCCCATTCTTCGATATCTCAGCTCGTAATTCATTGTTCTTGGGATGCTTCTTCGTAGCACTGAGCAGATGATGCTCTAAGACGTGCGGTATTTCATACTTCGAGAAGTCGCCAAATTGAAATCCAGCCCGAAAATATACCTTGATATCAACGACCTCGCTATTGGGTACGTCGATAAAGAGACCCTTGGTGCCGGCTTTGAGCGTTATTTCAGATACGGAATGCTTCACAAGAGCTACCTCATTAAGTTTAGAGGATCAATTCGAGAAGGAGCCTTAACGGCGTTTTTTGCGCTTTTTGTTGGAATTATGGGTCGAGGTCGAGGTTGCAGGTGGTTTGGATCGTCGTTGAGCTCGGGACACGGAGGTCGCATTCGCGTCATCGGCCGGGCCGGTGGTGGCCATTTCCGCGGCTCGCGTCAGAGCCGTCTCAACCGGCGCATCAAGGTGTTCGTGGGAATGAGAGATACTAACCTTAAAGATCGTCGTAGCTACTTCGGCGTCGAGGAGGCCAAGTAGCTGCTTAAACATCCTGAAGCCCTCACGCTTGTACTCAACGAGCGGGTCGCGCTGACCGATCGCCCGCAAGCCGATGCCGTTACGCAGGCTGTCCATGGCCTCCAGGTGCTCGATCCAGAGGCGATCCAGCGCGTTGATATAGGTAAATCGCTCTACCAGCTGCATCGACTCGGCGCCAAAATCGGCCGTCCGGGCGTCGTACAGAGCGTTGGCCGAGTCCATTACTAGATCGACTATTTCGCTGGTATGAGCCTTTTCCAGCCGACCCGCCAAGTCATCATCAACCCAGATCATGGTCGAGAGCGTTTCGCGCAGGGCCGGGTAGTCGATCTCGCTCGTCTGAGAGTTGGTGTGAGCGATCAGCATGGCTTTGGCCTGTCCGCGAATCATTTCGATAATGTCGGTGCGGAGATTTACCGCCGCCAGGGCTTTGCGGCGGCGGGCATAGATAACCTCGCGATGATTATTCATTACGTCGTCATATTCGACCAGCTGCTTGCGGGTATCGAAGTTGTGGCCTTCGACCTTCTTCTGGGCGCTCTCGAGGCTGCGCGAGACCATGCCGTTTTCGATGGGCGTATCCTCGTCGAGGCCGAGCGTGGTCATAATGCCGGCGATCCGCTCAGAGCCGAAGATACGCATCAGGTCGTCCTCGAGCGATACGTAAAATTGGCTTGAGCCGGGATCGCCTTGGCGGCCGGCGCGCCCGCGGAGCTGATTGTCGATACGGCGGCTTTCGTGACGCTCGGTGCCCAATACGTGCAAGCCTCCTAGATCGGCCACGCCGTCGGCGAGCATAATGTCGGTGCCGCGGCCGGCAATGTTGGTCGCCAGCGTCACGGCGCCCCGTCGGCCGGCAGCCGCCACAATCGCCGCTTCGGCTTCGTTGTTTTTGGCGTTCAGCACGTCGTGCGGCACCTTGAGGTCGTCGAGATATCGACTCAGGAGCTCATTTTTGGCAATCGAGACGGTTCCGATCAACACCGGTTGGCCTTTGGCGTGCCGCTCCGCGACTTCGCGGGCCACGGCGCGAAACTTGCCGTCTTCCGACTTGTAGATACGGTCGGCCTTATCGTCGCGAATCATCGGCTGATGGGTCGGTATCTCGACGACGTCGAGCGTGTAGATCTTGTGGAACTCCTCCGACTCGGTCATGGCGGTTCCGGTCATACCGGCCAATTTCTCGAACAAGCGGAAGTAGTTCTGGAAGGTAATGGTCGCCAGCGTCAGGGATTCCTGATTAATCATCACCCCTTCCTTCGCCTCAACGGCCTGGTGCAGACCGTCGCTCCAGCGCCGGCCGGGCATCAGACGGCCGGTAAATTCATCCACGATAATAATTTCGCCGTCGCGAACCACGTAATCGCGGTCACGCTTGTAGAGCGCAACCGCCTTCAGCGACTGTTCGATGTGATGCACGTCGTCGATCCGGCCGGCTTCATAGATATTGTCTACTCCAAGGGATTTTTCGACCATCTCGATACCTTCGTCGGTCAACGAAGCGGCTTTGAGCTTCTCGTCGAGCGTGTAGTGCTCCTCCGGTTTCAATCCGGCCGCCAAACGGGCAAAGTCGTAGTATTTATCGGTCGCCTCATTAGCCGGCGCCGAAATAATCAGCGGCGTTCGGGCCTCATCGATCAGGATCGAGTCAACCTCGTCGACGATCGCATAATGCAGGGGGCGCTGAACCATCTTGGCCAGTTCATCCACCATATTGTCACGCAGGTAGTCAAAGCCGAATTCATTATTGGTGCCGTACGTGATGTCGGCTCGGTAGGCCTCGGCCCGCGATACGGGACGGAGATGGTTGAGCCGATCGTCACCGTGCTCTTCACTGGTGTATTCGGTGTCATATATAAATGCCTGGTCGTGGACGATTACCGCGGTCGACATCCCCAAAAACGCATAGACCCGCCCCATCCAGCCGGCATGGAGACTGGCCAGATAGTCGTTTACCGTCACCACGTGGACGCCCTTGCCCGTCAACGCGTTGAGATAACTCGGGGAGGTTGCAACGAGAGTCTTTCCTTCACCGGTACGCATCTCGGCAATTTTGCCCTGATGCAGGATGATGCCGCCGATCAGCTGCACGTCGTAGTGGCGCAGACCCACCGACCGCACGGCGGCTTCGCGGACAACGGCGAAAGCCTCGGCCAACAACGCATCGAGGGCTTCGCCGTTGGCCAATCGCTCCTTGAACTCATCCGTCTTGGCTCGAAGCTGGCTGTCGGACAGCTGGCGATACTCTTCCTCATAGCCGTTTATACGCTCAACGGCCGCCCGGGCGCGCTTAACCTCGCGAACATTCGGATCACCAATAAATTTTGTCAGTAAATTAGCCATATGGAGAATAGTTTAGCACGGATGAAGCCACTTAGGGTGCTAACTCTCGTTGGCTTTCGCGGCTTCCGCGACTTCGGCCAGCTCTTCCTCCCGACGGAACAGACGGTTGATGATCTTGCCTCTGCGAGGAGCATATTTAGCTTTGTGCTCACTTAATTGACTCTTAAGCTTGGCTTCGACGATGTCGACGGCGGCATAGATATTGACGGTTCCCTCGGTCGCCACGAACTTCTGACCGTGGACCATTACTATCGCGTCACAGACAAAACGGTTGTCCTCCCGCCCGCTCGGGTCGTCCTGAATTACAACCTGTGCGGTGGCGGTGCTGCGCTGAGACTTTGGTATAAAACGTTCGAGGCCGCCAATTTTGTCGTCAATATACGATTTAATCTTGGCATCGGCCTCGAAGTTACGCGAAGTAATATCCGTCTTGATCATAGTTTCTCTCCTCCATAGTAATTCTGTAACGCCAGGGGTACAGCTACCGAACCATCTGCCTGCTGGTGGTTCTCCATAATCGCGATGGCCAGGCGGCTGAAAGCCGCCGCCGTCCCATTGAGCGTATGAAGATATTGAGTCTTGTTGGCGGCATCCCGATAGCGAATGTTCAATCGGCGCGCTTGGTAATCGGTCACGTTTGAGCAGCTCATTAGTTCCCGATAGGTTTGCTCAACCGGACTCCAGTACTCGATATCGTACTTCTTGTAGGCGGGGGCTCCCAGATCCCCGGCTGCAATCCTTACAACCCTGTATGGTAACTCGAGCGTCCGGCAAATGTCTTCTTCAATTTCCACCAATTTGTCGTGCCATTTCGTACTCTCTTCTGGAAGACAGAAGACATACATTTCCAGCTTATCGAATTGATGCACGCGATAGAGGCCCTTGGAATACTTGCCGTAGGCGCCGGCCTCCATGCGGTAGGCGGGGCTGTAGCCGATAAAGGCGGTTGGGATTTGGGCCGGTTCGAGGATCTCGTCGGCAAAGTAGCCGGTCATGGGCATTTCGGCCGTCGCGATCAGGTTGAGATCCTCACCTTCAATCTTATAAATCTGCCGTTCCTCGCCGCGCGGCAGGAATCCGGTGCCGGCCGCAACGCGGGAATTGACCATATTGGGCACCAGCATCGGTGTAAAACCGGCTGCGTGCAACCGTTGCAGGATCATCTGAATGACCGCAAATTGCAGCCGCACCAGAGAGCCCTTCACGTAGTAAAACTTCGATCCGGCAACCTTGGCGCCACGTTCAAAGTCGAGCCAATCGTTGGCCTCGGCCAGCGCCATATGATCCTTGAGTTCAAAATCCCGCTCCGGATGCTCTCCCCAAGTGCGCTCCTCACGATTCGCTTCCTCGCCGCCGTCAGGCGTGCCGTCGGCCATCAAATTCGGTATCCGTCCGGCTGCATCTTCCAAGTCGGTTTCGACTTTGGCCAATTCTGCCTCCAGCGGGGCTAATTTGGCCTTTGCCGCCTGCAGTCTTTGCAGTTCCTCAGTACTCGGCTTACCCTTGACGTTGAGGGTGGCCCGCAGATCATCGACTTCACCAGTCAGCTCCAAGCGACGGACGTCGAGCGCCAAGGCAGCCTCGATCGGTTCCAAACTCATACCGCGAGCTTTGGCTGACTGCCGGAATATTTCGGAATTGGCGCGCAAGGATTTGAGATCAATCATGGTCTTATTATACTCCTGTTTGACTGAATAATGGCTGGGATTAGGCTTCGCGGCGCAGACGTTTAACCAGCCAGGGGGCATCGAGCGAAGCTAGGAACCACCCGGCTTTGGGACCCGAGTCCTGACCCAATATCACCCGGTAGAGCGCCTTGAAGGCCAGAGTGGGCTTCAGATCGGCCACCTCGCTGGCCGCGTAAATGGCATCGTGCATACCTTGGCCGCTGAGGTCACCTTCCGTCTCAATGGTCGCGGCCAACTTATCGAGAAATTTATGTTGGGCGTCGCTCAGTTCGGTCGCGGGCAATTCCGTCTGAACCGTGAATTTCACGCTGTCCGGAGCATATTTGTCCAGCCAATTAGCCGCAAAAGTAAACTCCCTTGAAATAATCTCGCTTTGCTCCTTGGCGATCGTCTCGTAGCCGGTGCGTGCCAGTATCTCAAGCGCTGCCGATGCGTCCAAACGGGCAGCCTGGTAGACCGAAACCAGATGGCTGAAAGCGATACGGGCAATCGTCCGCTCGCCCTGAATAGCCGTTGCCACCAGATAGGCGCGCTCAAATTCAGGGTGCTCACCGGCCAACACCAGATCCTCGACTTTGGAGAACTCATCGATAAGGTTATAGAGACCCAAACCGGAATCGAAATACAGGATGCGTTTCGGCAAGGATCGCAGCACGAAATAGCGCAGGATTTCGGGCGGCATTATCTCCAGCGCTTCGGCCGGCGTAACCAGATTTCCCAAAGACGAACTCATCTTCTTGGTGTCGCCGATAAGATTGATCGTATCGTACGGCAGCGGCAGCGGCGGCTGAGCGCCGAAAACTTCACGCACAAAGTCGGCGCCGGTATCGTACGAACCGCCCTTGGTGGAATGCTCTTTGCCGAACGGCTCTACCATGACTCCATGGAGTGCCCAGCGGGCCGGCCAATCGAGCCGCCAGTTGAGTTTTACGCAGCCGGTATCGTACGGCAGCTCGCCCTCTTTGCCGTCGGCGTCGCGGTAACGGATCGTCTTGGCCTGGGTATCAATCCCGACATAGCGCCACTCGTTAAAGCTCTTGTTGTCGCTCAATATCTGGATTGGCGCCCAGTCCTCGGGCAGATCGCGGTGCGCGACTTCCTTGAATGTCCGGCGAATTTCCGGCATATGGGCCAACGCCTGCTCAATATACGGCGCCATCCTGCCCGTCAGGTATTGGTCTTCGTAGGAGTAGATCACCTCCATCTCAACGCCCATTCTGGCCGCTGCCGCCTCGAACTCCTGAGTGTAGTGCACGGCATAAGAGCCGTGGCAGCCTAGAGGATCCGGTACGAGACAAATCGGCCAGCCGACATATTGGTCGAACTCCGGCGGCAAGAAGTCATAGCGTTTGCGCAGCGGGTCAAAATTATCCACCACATGAAGGTGCCGTGCCTTTCGGCCCCGTTGGCGCAGACCCCAGGCTATGGCATCGGCCGTCAATGCTTCGCGAAAGTGGCCGATGTGATACGAAGCCGAGGGCGAGATGCCGCTCGAAACCAATATCTCACCGTCCGGATAGGCGCGGATGGCGTCTTCGACAATTTGATCGAGCCAATAATTGCTGGGTAACTGATTCATAATCTCTATTCTAAACCAAAAACCCACTCTCGGGCGAGAGTGGGTTGTCCAATTCGACAATCTGGCCCCGGATTACTGCTACTCGACAGCTGCAATCTTGTAGGTAATAACGCCGGACGGAACCGTAATTTCGACTTTGTCGCCGGGCTTCTTGCCCATTAGGGCCTTACCGATCGGTGATTCGTCGGAAATCTTACCCTCGTCCGGGTTGGCCTCGGTCGAACCGACGATGACATATCGCTGCTTCCCGCTCGAAAGCTCGACGTGGACGGTTGATCCGAGTCCGACGGAACCCTTGGAGCCAACCTCAATGAGCTTGGAGTGCTTCAGGATGTGTTCGATCTCGGAAATACGCCCCTCGACGAAGCCCTGCTCATCACGGGCAGCATCAAACATGGCGTTTTCGCTCAGGTCGCCGTCGGCCTTGGCCTCTTTGAGACGCCCTGCGATATCCGCGCGCTTAGTGGTCGTGAGCTGAACCAGTTCGTCTTTGAGTGCCTGAATGCCGGCTGCGGTTAGTACGAATTCTTGTTTTGGTTGTGACATAATTGATCTCCGTTCGATAAGCGTAAGCACAACACTAGGGTGAAAAAAAGGCTCGGGAACTCCCGAGATGGTGTGCTTTTAGCTGCATGAATTACTAGTGAACATGGGGACTGTTTCTTTTGCTTTACTATGTTCCTCCAAGGCGTCGATGCCGTCAAGAGTTACTATTGTTTAACGTATTTATAATACTTGAGAGAGCCATAATCGGCTATCTAGAATATTACTATTTTGGGCATAATTCTAACTTTAGCGGATTGACGCGCCGGCTCCCTGTGTAAAATACCACTGCAGCGTTTCGCGCGTCGCCGGAACGGCGTATGTGGCGCCTTCACCGGCCTTCTCGAGCAGAACGACAGTCACAATCTGCGGGTCGTTGAAGGGCGCAAATGATACAAACCAGGAGTTGGGCGGTACGTTGTGGGTCGGATCGGTCTCGGCCGAGCCAGTCTTCCCCGCCACTTGAACCGGTACGTCGCGCTCCATGAAGCAACAGGCCGTACCCTGGGGGCTGACGACGGTCTGCCGCATGGCGTCGCGCACAATCTTGAGATTGCCCTGGGAGATGAAATCGCGGCGAATGATTTCCGGATCTATCTGCTTTACGACATGTCCCTGAGTATCCTCAATCTTCGAAACAAAATGCGGCTTGTAGAGGATGCCGCCGTTGGCGATCGCGGCGATGGCGGTGGCCATCTGGATCGGCGAGGCCAAAACGTCGCCCTGACCAACCGAAATGTTGTAGGTGTCACCGGTAAACCAGTCTTCGCCGGTCGCCTTCTTCTTCGACGCGGGAGTTGGAACCTGGCCGACCGTCTCGCTGGGGATATCGACCCCCGTTCGGCTCCCCAGTCCAAACTTGCGGTAGTATTCGGCGATCTTATCGACGCCGAGGTAATGAGTGAAATCCGCAAATCCGCCGGCAATCGTGTAGAAAAATATATCCGATGAACGGGCAATCGCCGTGTAGACGTTCATGACGCCCAGACCGCTGTGCTCCCAGCCGTAGAAAGTATAGGAGACGGACGGATCGTATTTGTTCACAACCACCAGCTTGCCTTTGTCCACGACGGTCGTGGACGGCGTTATGATATTTTCTTGGAGTGCAGCCGAGGCTACGAGCGGCTTGATGATCGATCCGGTCGGGTAGGCGCCCGAGGTGACTTTATTGAAGAGCGGCTGAGCCGGGTCGTTAACCAACTTCGAATAATCGGCCTGCGATATACCCTGGCTGAAAAGATTATTATCGTAGCTCGGAAGCGACACGGCGGCCAATATCTCGCCCGTCTTCGGGTTTATGGCTATGCCGGCCGCACGCTTGGCCCCGGAAAGTTGCAGCTGCTTGTTGATAGCCTCGGCAAACTTCTGCTCCAGACCTTGATCGATCGACAAAACCAGATTATCGCCGGCGATCGGCTCGCGGCTGGCCAGAACTCGAACCGGCTTGCCGGTCGCATCGACCTCGGTCCGCTGGCCGCCGTTCTGCCCCCTCAGGACGCTTTCGTATGAGCTCTCGAGCCCTAACTTGCCTATCAGATCCGTCGGACCGTAGCTGGGATCCGCCGCTGCTTCGGCGGCATTCACGCGCCCGGTATAGCCCAGAAAGACCGCCAGCAGATTATTATCCGAGTATTCGCGGATCGGGTTTACGTCCAAGGCAAACCCGGGGAGCTCGACGCTGGCCTGGTCGATCAGGAGCGCTTGTTCGCGGGTAATGCCCGATACGGCGAGCTTGGGCACCGGATCGTCGAGACAATTAGCCTTAGCAGTCTTACAGTTGGCTTCAGCGGCATCGGCAATTTTCTGAGCAGACGCTCCCGTCAGTGAGGCTACCTTGGCATAGAGCAACTGACGGTCGGCCGCTGCCGCAGGTAATTGCTGGGGCACGACGGTAACGTCAAAACTAGCTTGGTTTCGGGCCAGGACCGTCATATTACGGTCAAAAATCATGCCCCTCGGAGCGCGGGCCACCGTTTCGCGGGTTCGGTTGCCGTTGGCCAGAGCCAAATTATTACTGCCGCCAATTATCTGCAGCATTATCAGTCGCGCCAGGAGTACGACCACGGCCACTAGGACGATCATCATCAGCGCCATCAGCGGACGGCGGTTGGTGTCGCCTTCAAAGCTGTCGACGCTCGCATCAGCCGGCAAAATGGCGCTGGTCCACTCCTCGTGCCGCGCCAGATCACCGCTTAATCTTTCGCCGCCGCCTGCACCGTCGAGATAGCCGAAGATCGATCCCTTCATACTACAACGCCACCATGATCTCTGGCCGTTCACGTTTCAGGCGCTTGTAGAGCGGCTGTACCATGAGCACCAGCAGCGAATTTAGGAGCAATTCAATCCCTATCATGCCGATCAACTTGGCGACCGGCCAGACTCTCACGCTGCCGGCAACGTTCGCCAATATACCCAGGTCGATTATGATCGTACTCGCGGCAACCACCAATAACGCTATTGAGGGGCCGTTCAAAGTAACCCCTGATCGGCGGACAAAACCGGTAGCCAATGCCGCCAACACGAGCAGTACCGTCCTGAGGCCAAAATCAGCCCCGCTGGTAATATCGAGAGCCAGCCCGCCGATCAAGGCAATCACCAGAGATTGGCTCAACGTTGCCTGCAGCCCGACCACCACCACGACCACCAGAATCAGATTGGGCACGACGCCAAACGGCCGCAAAGCTGAGACGAATCCGATCTGAACGAATATAAGTGCGAGGCTGGCCAGCCAAAACAAGAATGTTTTCATGCTCCGGGCACCACAAAAACAAAACGTAATCGATTGATCTTGAGCGGTGTTACCAGACGGGCCGACTGAAAAATTGCATTATCGGTAGTATTCACCGACTGAACTTGGCCGATCAGCAGGCCGGCGGGAACACCCCCTCCCAAGCCGGCGCTGGTAATGGTGTCTCCCGGCTTGATCACATCCGTCTGCCCGATCTTCTCCATGATCAAGCCGCTGCCAAGCTGGCCGCTTACCACGCCGGTAGCGTTGCCGTCCTGGTCCTTGGCGGTCAGGCGGAACTCCGGATCTGTCACCAACGCGACTTTGGCAGTACTGGCCTGAGCATCGGAAATAATGCCGATCAGAGCCCCTTCGCTCATGACGCCTTGACCTTTCTTGATGCCGTCGTCGAGCCCTTTGTTGATCGTCACGAACTGACGGTACGAATCCGGCTGAAAAGCCACCACCTCGGCACCGATCCGGGCCAGGTCCCCGGCCACATTTAAGCCCAATTGCCGGCGCAAAATCTCATTGTCCCGGCGCGTCTCGGCGTCGGCGGCCAGGCGCTGTTTGAGATCGGCGTTCTCTTGCTGGGCGACGGCCAAATCGCGCGACAGATTGTGGACGTTGGCCAGATTGGAAAACGCCTCGCCGGTACTGCTACCCGCTAAGGCGAGACCCCGGCTGACGGGTATGACGGTATTGTCGTAGACCCAACGCAGCGGGCCCAATTTGCCTAGGACGCCAAAACTGGTGATCGCTGCCGCAATGACCACGATAATGATGATTCGCCGGTTGGCAATCGATCGGTTCAAACTACCCCCTCTATCTTGGAATCTTCTTAAACTGCGTCGGAACCAGGACGTCTTTTAGTGCGTCGATATCTTCCAGCACGAGCCCGGTCCCGCGCGCTACGGCCGTCAGCGGATCGTCCGCAATATGCACCGGCATCTTGGTCTCGCGGTGAATCATCAGATCGAGTCCCTTGAGTAATGCTCCGCCGCCGGCCAAAATTATTCCGCGATCCATAATGTCCGCCACCAGTTCGGGCGGGGTCTCTTCGATGGTAATTTTGATGGCCTCCACAATCTCCCGTACGCTTTTGGCCAGAGCTTGGCGGATCTGATCCGGATGTACCATGATCTCCTTGGGCAAGCCGGTCACCAGATCCCGACCCCGCATCGGAACGGCTTTGGCTCCCTCCAGCGGATAGGCCGATCCGACCGCGATCTTGATATTCTCGGCGGTACGCTCGCCGATCTGGAGGTTGAACTCCTCGCGCGCATACTGAATGATATCGTCTGAAAGCTCATCGCCGGCAATTCTAAGGCTTCGGGAGGCCACGATACCACCAAGTGAAATAATCGCCACTTCGGTTGTACCGCCGCCAATATCGACGATCATGCTCCCGGCCGCATCCTGAATCGGTAACCGGGCGCCGATCGCGGCCGCCATGGGCTCTTCGATCAAAAACGTTTGGCGGGCACCGGCATTGGTGGCGGCATCTTCCACGGCGCGCTTTTCGACTTCGGTCACACCGCTCGGAATTCCGATTACCACCCGCGGGCGTGGAAAGACCGAGTAAGACTCTTTGTGAACCTTATTGATGAAGTATTTGAGCATCTGCTCGGTAACTTCAAAGTCGCTGACTACGCCGTCCACTAAGGGGCGCGTAGCGATAATACTGGCCGGCGTTTTACCGACCATCTTTTTGGCCTCGTCGCCGATCGCCAAGACCTGCTTGGTGTTGGTGTTGATGGCGACCACGCTGGGTTCATTGATCACGATGCCCTTACCCCGTACGTACACCAGGGTATTGGCGGTGCCAAGGTCTATCCCGATGTCATGAGACAACAGACCGAGCAAACGGTTGATCATAGGTGTTTTACTTTCATCTTCAAGCATTTTACCAGTCCCCGAGCCCGAGGGAAAGGTCACGGACGTAACGACTAATCGAGCTGGGTCAGGCTGTCGATGGTGTAGTCGGGCAGTATTTTGCCTTCAAGACCGCGTGCGGTTGCCAGCTCCATACCCAAGCCGCGCCGAATCCAGATACTTCTAATTCCCAGCTCAATCGCCGGTTCGATATCGTTCTGGAGTTCGTCGCCGATCATTGCCGCACGGTCGGCCGATATTCCCTCCTGACCCAATATGTGTAGGAAAAATTCATGATCCGGCTTGGTATAACCGATGCTGTCCGAAAGGTAAATATGCGAAAAATACTGCCCGAAACCGGCATCCTCCATATATCCTAAGATCGCGCTGGGCTGGTTGGCTCCGACAACCAGTCGAAACCGGCCGCTTAGCCGCTCAAGCACCGGCCGGGCATCTTCATACCAATCCAGCTCATGACTGACCTTGAGCGTACCGCCAATATCAAAAATTAGAACTTCGAGATTATCTAGCACCCAGGACATCCTGAACGGCCGCAGTTTTAACAAGGCGCGACTCGGTCTCATTACGATATTGCAGTTCCACGGAATCCTGATCCGTCGTCTTCTTTGATACGGTTAGCCTTACGGGCACGCCGATGAGATCCGCATCGCCAAACTTGGCACCGGCCGAAACGTCGCGGTCATCATACAGGACCTCGTAGCCGGACGCCTGAAGTTCCTCATAGAGTTGGTCGGCGGCCGCCAGTACATCATGATCGTCACCCAGACGGACGATATGCACATCGGCCGGAGCGATGGCTTTCGGCCAGACCATGCCCCGATCGTCGGCATAACGCTCGACTACCACTCCCATCACGCGCGCCGGCCCGATGCCGTAACTGCCCATTACGACGGGCTTCACCTGACCGTCGGTATCGGTGAAATTCAGATTAAGCGGTCCGCTCTTGCTCGTGCCCAGGTTAAAGATATTGCCGACTTCGGCCGCCTTGACCTGCTCGAGGTTTTCGCGCTGTAAGCCGAGTTGCTTTAAGACGTCGTCGGTTAAAACCTCTTCGTTGATAGCGATATTTTTGGCGCGGTCAATATATATCACATCTTCGCCGGCATCCGTGATCGTCTGGAACTCATGACTAAATTGCGCAAACGCCCCGCCGGAAGCAAAAGTCAAAAACGTCCACTCGCCGATGCCGATCTTCTCAAAGATACGCAGATAGGCCGCCTGCACTTCGTCATAGAACGCAACGTGTTCCGCGTCGTTGCGGCTGAACGAATACAGATCCTTCATGATAAATTCACGGGTGCGCATAATACCGCTCTTGGCCCGCGTTTCGTTGCGAAGCTTTGTCTGGAAGTGGTACACGGCCCGCGGCAAATCACGGTAGCTTGAAATAAAATCACGCATCATTTCGGTCATAGCCTCTTCGTGCGACCAGGCGAGACCCACATCGGTACCGTTCTTGAGCTTGGACTTGAACCAAACGTCAACCTGTTCGTCGTCCCACCGATCGGTCTGCTCCCAGAGCTCCTTGCGCTGGAGACTGGTCAGGAGAATTTCCTGACCGCCGATGCCGTTCATCTCCTCACGGATAATCGCTATAATCTTATTCAGGACGCGCAGACCGAGCGGCAGCATTCCGTAGACACCGGCGGAGTCTTTGTGGATAAACCCGGCACGAATCAACAGCTGAGCATTTTTGGCTGTCTCGTCGCGAGGGGCGTCGCGGCGCGTCTTGGTGGCAAGTTTGGAAAATCTCATACTGCTCTCTAGTATCTCTGAATCGAGCCGAGGCCGCAAGCAAGTCTCATCTGAAATGGATCATCGCACTGAGCGCCACGGCATTATTGATAGCGTGAAAGATCACGCCCGGCACGATACTCTTGAGTTTGACATACATCAGACAGAGCAGCAGGCCCAAGACGAAAGTGTAGATGCCGATATTGAACTGCAGATGCGCCACGGCAAAGAGCAGGCTCGACAGCACGGCGCCCCAGACCAGTCCGAGCCGTTGGCTGAAGGCCGGAAAAATATAGCCGCGGAAAGCGGTTTCCTCAAGAATCGCCGGAAATATAACCAAGGCGGCCAGCACGATCAGCTGATGACTTGAGGCTTGGGGAGTTGTAAATTCATTGCTCTGAGGCTGGTTGGCATTGAAGGCCGGCACGAGTACGCTCACAATCCACAATGTCAGATTGGCCAGTACCACAAAAATCAGAAATATCACTAGGATATATAAAACCGTCTTACCGACGTTAAATTTACGCCAACCGACGTCTTTCCAGCCCGATTTCGTCTGCCGCAGAAAGAGCCAGATCGCTCCAAAACCCAGCGCCGTATCGAGGGCGGTAAAAATAAAATTAGCATAAATGTCATTCTGCAAAATACCCTGGCTAAACCAGGCCATCCCTGGAACCACCGGGGCTAGCAGTTCGGCGTAGAGCTGAATCGAAAACGCTATGGCGATCCAAACCACCACGTACAGAAATATCGCCGACGGTATCCCCCAAGGTACGCGCAGATGAGCCGGCAGCTCATGCAGCCGCTCCTTCATTCTAGAAATACTTTCTCAAGTCATAGACTGAAATCAAGATCATGAGAGCGATCAAAGCCATAAAGCCGATGGTATGGTAGCGGGCCTCACTCTCCGGACTCATATGGCGCTTCGTAAAACGTCCAAAGAGGATCACGGCCAGCCGCCCACCGTCGAGTGCGGGGAGAGGCAGAACGTTGAAGGCAGCCAGCGCCACCGAAATATTGGCCATAAATAATATCACATACGACCAGCCCAGCGTGGTCAGAGCCTTCATGATAAAGATAATCCCAACGGGTCCGGAAGCCGCTTGAGCCGCCGCGGGTACTCCGGCCGAGAAGAGTCCGACAATCAAACTGGGAATATGAATTATGAGCTGAAAGACGCCGACGATGGTTGCGAGCAACAACGCCAGAGTAACGTATGCCGCAGCCGCGATGGCCGTAAGCGGGTCGTATTTGAGCTTGTAGACCTGCTGTGAGACGACTCCGAGGTAGCCTTCGGTCGATGAGGCCGGCCGCAGAGTGACGGTCACGAGCTTTTCGTCTCCCTGTTGCTTAATGAGCAGCTGAACCGACTCGCCGGCGTGGGTCTTGGTGGCGTCGCGGAGGTCGTTGTCGGAGGTCAGGACGGTATTGTTGAGTTTCAGAATTAAATCTCCGCGAACGAGGCCCGCACCCGCCGCCGGACTGCCCTTGACGACCTCTGCCAGCATCAGCTGCTTAGGCTGAGCGTAAGTGGAGTGCAGAAACGACGGTTCGAACATCGACCCGAGTCCGGGAATGCCCGTCACACAGAGTACGTAAAACAACAAGAACGCGGTCAGGAGGTTCATCCCGACGCCCGCGAGCAGGATCTTCGTCTTCGCACCGATACTCGAACCGCCGAAGGTTCCCGGACCGTTATCGGCGGCGTCTTCGCCTTTCAGCCGGACAAAACCTCCGAGCGGCAGCAGATTAAAACTGAATAACGTGCCTTTGTGCATCTTGCCCCAGAGCTTGGGCGGAAATCCGAACCCGAACTCCTCCACTTCTACGCCGTTGCGGCGGGCCGACCAAAAATGGCCCGCTTCATGCAGGATGATGAGCGACGCGAAGAGCAGAATAATAGCGATAATAATTAACATACTTTCACATTGTACCTTGTGTTAACCGTGAAATAAAACCGCTTATGATTTCTCCTAAGCTCCCAGCCGCCGTTGGCGTCGCGAGAACTCGTCCAATGCCAAACTTAAATCAACGGGCCCAAACTCCGGCCAATGTTTATCGACAAAAATTAACTCGGCGTAAGCTGCCCGCCAGAGCATAAATCCCGACGTGCGCTGCTCGCCAGACGATCGAACAATCAGGTCGACCGGCGGGATGTCCGGCTCGTACAGATGGGCCGCAATTATCTCCGGGGTTACGTCGTCGGCGGCAATCCCCTCGCGAATAATTGCCGCGGCGGCATCGGCTATCTCCTGTTCCCCGCCGTAGTTTAGGCACAACGACATGACCCCGCGCGTATTGGCGGCCGTCTTGGCGATCGCCGCATCGAACGCCTTGGACAGTTTGGCGCTCAGGCCCTTCCGGCTGCCGATAATCCGAAACTGAACTCCCTCGGCATGAAGCTCGTCAATATCTTTCGTTGCGATGCGATAAAACAGTTTCATGAGGTACTTGACCTCACTGCTCGCCCGGCGCCAGTTTTCGGCTGAGAAGGCGTAGAAAGTTATATACGTGACACCCGCATCGAGAGCTGCCGTAGCGACCCCCTTGATAACTTCAACTCCCCGGCGATGGCCCTCAAGGCTGGGTAACCCGTTGGCCTTGGCCCACCGGCGATTCCCGTCTGGGATAATTCCTATATGTTGCGGCACGTTGGATGCCGCCGGCGTTTTGGACATGTTCACCATAGTTTAGCAGCGATAGCGGACTAAACTTCCATTAATTCCTTGGTCTTATCGGCCTCAAGCTCTTCGATCTTGCGATGAAAGGCGGTAATTAGTTTGTTGAGCTCGGCATCGGCAAATTTCACGTCATCGAGCGAGGCCTGCTTCTCTTTCTCGAGCCG
>JBBSBR010000017.1:0-17663 GCA_038251135.1 Candidatus Saccharimonadia bacterium
GGCGTAGCTCCGGTCGGTGCCCTTACCAGCGCCAACCTCGCCGCTCCCTACAGTGGCACTAACTCGACCATTGCCTATAACACTGCTGGCGCAACCTCAGTTGTCACCAGTGGCGCTCCAAGCGGACAGACCGTCTACACTATCCTCTACGGTGCCAACATCGCTCCGCTGACCAAGCCTGGTACTTACGTTGCGACTCAAACGTTCATCGCAACCGGTACGTTCTAAGACCCCTAAAGTCTAATGCAATACGAAGGCCCATCCGGCATGAGGATGGGCCTTCGGTTTTGATCGATACGGATAATCCGAATTCTCAATCTGTGGGAAAACTCTTGACCGGCATCGGCAAATAGTTGTAAATTAAACATAAGCATTAAGTAAATTGGTAATAGAAGTGAACAAAAATATGATTAGTAATCAGAAAACGCATCTCCTGAACCGGATCGGCACGTGGGCGTCGCTGGTGGCCCTGGCCTCGACCGTATTGATGACCGGCTCAGCTTCGGCCCTCGGTGCCCAGCTGAAGACCCGTTCGGTAACCGTCAACAACTCCGCCGGCGCTGCCACTGGCGTTACGTACAACGTTAGTTTTCAGACCTTCGGCTCCAACGAAGGAGTCGGCTCGGTTAAGTTTGAGATCTGCGACTCACCCCTGGAGTCGGTCTCGTGTGCCGCCAGTGCCTCGGCAGGCGTGGCTTCCAACGGCGCCTCGTTCGCCGGCGCTCCGGCTAGCATTACACCCTCCGGTCTTCCGGCGAACGCCTGGAACAAAGGCACTGCCACCGGTGCCAGTATTGCCGGTACGTACGCTACATACGCCGACGGTACGGCATCACAGACTGAAACTGCCAATCCGCAGATTACCTTCCCGATCACCGGCGTCACAAACCCGGCCGGCGATGACCAGCAGTACTACCTGCGCGTCACCTTCTACAGCGACCAGGCCTACTCGACCGAGACCGGCTTCGGCGGCATCGCTCTCGGCACCTCCACGAAGCTCTCGGTGACGGCCAACGTACAGGAAAATCTGGTCTTTGCGGTCGGTATCTCCGGAGCCAGTTGTGCGGCCATCGCCGCCACGGGCAGCACTGTGACGCTCACGCCAAACCCGATGACTTCAGGCGCCGTCTCGACCGGTACGGCTAAACTGTGTGCCTCGACTAATGCAACTTCCGGGTATTCACTGGCTTATAATGCTACCGGTTTCGTAGGACCCTCACAGACAATTACGCCGGCCGCTGTTGGCGGTTCGAGTGCGGCTATCGGCGGTGAGCAGTTCGGCTTTACGCTAACGAACCAGACCTCTGGCCTGCTCAGCGGCTTGGGCGCGGCTCCGGTCGGCGCAGCGCCGACGCTCGTTGCGCCGTATAACACCGCCAACTCGACTATTGCTTACAATGCGGCTCTGGCGACTTCATTGGCGACGACTGCCGGTCCGACGGCTGAGACGGTCTATACCGTGCTTTACGCGGCCAACATTGCTCCGCTGACTAAGCCTGGTACCTACGTTGCTACTCAGACCTACATCGCGACAGGTAAGTTCTAAGGAACAACGCTTCGTATCGGATCTGAATCTGTAAAGTAATTACCATAAACGTAAGCCTCATGAAAATAAAACAACTCACAATTCGACTCGGTACCATGATCCTGATTTTATCGTCAGCCATGGTACCGGTGAGGGCGAACGCCGCTCAGATAGCTCCGCGCAGTTTGCTGGTGAGTTCGACGGCGGCCGGGTCGACCGGCGTGCAGTATGATTTTAACTTCACCGTACCCAACAACGCCACTTTGATCCAGTCGGTGGATATCCAGGTTTGCGACCAGGCCATCGGCCCGTGTACGACTACCGGCGCGGCCAGCGGCTTCAATGCCGCGGCTTCGTCGCTCAACGGTCAACCGATCGGTCTGGGAACCGGCGGTGCTTGGTCTACGGCCAATACCCAGTACGCGTTTAAGCTGACCCGCGGTTCGGCCACCTCGGCGCCCTCAGGTAATCAGACGATCAGCTTGGTGAATGTAACCAACCCGAGCGCTGTGAACGTAACCGGTGTATATTTTCGGATTACGACCTACTCCGACGCCGGCTACGTAACGCCGGTTGATGCGGGGGTGACCGTCGCGGTCGTCGCCAGCCAGATCTCGGTCAGCGGAACCATGCCGGAGTCGCTAGTTTTCTGTGTTGGTACTTCGGGCACTGATTGCAGTAATATGACGGGTTCGGCCGTCAGCCTTGGGACATTTACGCCGACCGGCACCAATATCGGTACCAGTATTATGAGTGCCAGCACCAATGCGGCTTCCGGCTACAAGATTACGCTGGCCGGAACCACACTGACCTCGGGGCTGAATACGATCCCGGCTATGGGTACGCAGACGCAGGATTCATCGACTTGTGCCGTGAGCTGTAACTCCTCAATTGGTATCGGGCAATACGGAGTGAACGTTGTAGCCAACAACGTACCCTCGGCCGGCGGCGCGTTCGGTGCCAGCGTATCCGGACCGGGAACCGGTGCGGCCTTTGGCGGCTACGGGGTGGCGAACTTCTTCCGTTTCTATACCGGAGACACCGTGGCCGAGGTGCCTACTGTGAGCGATACCAACCTCTACACGGCATCCTATCTGGTAAACGTCGGCGGAAGTCAGGCGGCCGGCGTCTATACTGCCACCATGACGTATATCTGCACGGGCAATTTTTAATGCGATCGGGACTTATCCATATGAATAGACTCAATGCATCGAGAACTTTAAGAATCGTCTTCGCCAGCCTGATCTTCTGTATGATGCCACTGTCGGCGAGTGCTGCCGGACTTGCGCCACGATCCGTACAACTCGGCGATAGCGCGGCCAACGCTATAACGACAAACGTCATTAACGTCACAACGGCCACGTCCGCCTCGATCGGCTCGATCGGGTTTGAGTACTGTACTACCGCGACCGGAGCCTGTACGGTTCCCGCAGGATTAGTATCGACTTCCGCTAGCCTCAGTGCACAGAGCGGAGCTGTCGGCTTTAGCATTGTAAACGGTGCCAACGGCGCACCTTACCTGACCCGAGCTGCGGTTTTGATAGGTGCTGGAACCAGCCTAAGTTACACTTTGAGCGGCGTTCAGAACCCTACGGCTACCAATACGCCATATTATGTCCGGGTTACTACCTACACCGGTTCTGACGGCGTCACCGGACCGACCGATACCGGTACGGTCGCCGTGAGTACGGCCCAGCAGGTCCAGCTCACCGGCGTGACCCCGGAAATCCTCGTCTTCTGCGTGGGTATTACGATTGGAGCCGACTGTACCACGGTGGCGGGCAGTACCATTGATTTTGGCGACTTCTCACCGACGGCCACGCGATCAGCCACAAGCGTGATGCAAGCCCAGACCAACGCCGCCAACGGTTATGCGATTACCGTGACCGGAACTACGCTATCATCCGGCGTAAATACCATCCCGGGACTGGCCGCCCAGACCGCCAGCACGCTCGGTACTAGTCAGTTTGGATTAAATATTCGCGCCAATACCACACCGGCCATCGGCAGCGACCCGACCGGAGTCGGTACTGGTACCTTTACGGCGAACTACGGAACCCCTAATCTCTACCGCTTCATTAGCGGTGATGTGGTCAGTCAGGCTGGTCTGCCAACGGACGCAAATACTTTTACTTCGAGCTATATCGTTAATATTGGCGGGTCGCAGGCAGCCGGTGTCTATACCACTACCATGACCTATATATGTACGGCGTCATTTTAGGATTGCGTAGCATTATAGTTATGAGATACACTGGGTTCATGCGTAAGTGGTTTAGCAATGTTGTACTCGCTGTTCTGGGAAGTATGCTCATACTCTCATCGTCGGCGTTTGCCGCAACACCTACCGCTACACCCGCCCCAACCTCAGGCCAAGGCCTCGAGATTTCACCTCCGGTAATTGAGCTGAATGCCGATCCCGGCCAGACCGTCACAACGAGTATTCGCGTGCGCAACGTTGCCGGCGGAGTATTGATCGCCAAGGGTCACGCCGACGACTTCGGCGCCTCGGGCGAGGACGGCCAGCCTCAGATTTTACTCGATGAGACCGGTGCGACGCGTTATTCATTGAAGTACTGGGTTCAGGGAGTTCCCGACCTGCGCTTAGCACCTCAGGAGCTCAAGACGGCCACCATTACAATCGCGGTACCCAAGAACGCCGAGCCGGGCGGGCACTACGGCGTTATTCGCTTCACCGGCGTACCGCCGGACCTTAACGGTACCGGGGTAGCGCTGTCGGCCAGTGTCGGTACTCTGGTACTCCTTAAGGTCAGCGGCCAGATTAGCGACAAGTTAAGTCTTGAGCAATTCTCATCTGCCCGGACCACACAGGTCAAGGGCAAACCCGTAACGACGTTGGGCACTTTCTTTGAGAGCGGACCGGTTGACTTCATCATCCGCGTCAAGAACGAGGGCACCGTACACGAAAAGGTCGGCGGCGCAATCACCGTGACCGATGCGCTGGGCAAGAAGGTAGATTCCATTACCGTAAACAGCACCGGCGGAAACGTGCTGCCCGACAGTATCCGTAAATTTGATGCGCAACTCGCCAAAAAGCAGCTCTTTGGCAATTACACCGCCAAGCTTGTGCTCACCTATACCGGCGGTCAGGTCTTGAGCTCGACGGTATCGTTTTGGGTCATACCTTGGAAATTGATACTCGCCGTAGTACTCGCCCTTATAATCTTATTCCTCTTCCTCCGCTGGGCACTCCGTAAGTACAACAACTACGTTATCGCCCAAGCCCGCAAGCGCTAAGTTAGTTACTCGAAATCAGATATGGTAAGGGGATTATGCTTATGGTAGAATTGAAGCCATGAAAGCTGGCTTTTGGCAACTTATTGGCCGCGAACACACCGGGCGTATCCGGCATCATCGGCACACCTCGTATGCGAGTCTGGCCTTTATGCTTATGGTGACCGGTCTGCTACTGGCCAGCGTGAGTCTGTCGGCGAGCGCCGCCACGCCGGCCGTTAACCCACAGAGCGGGTCGGTGGGTCTGACCGGCACGGTACGCGGTCCGGCGCCCACTCAGGCCGCCACCATCGCCAGTCCGCGCAACGGCCAGCACACTTCCAGCATTCCGGTGACGGTGATCGGTACCTGCCCGGCCAACACCTTCGTGATCATTACGAAAAATAATACGTTTGCGGGGGCCACCGACTGCCAGAGCGACTCCAACTATACGCTGCAGGTGGATCTCTTCGACGGCCAAAACTCGCTCGTCGCCCGAATCTCGGACGCCTTGGGGCAGTACGGCCCCGACTCCAACTCGGTCAGCGTGATTTACGACGCTCCAAATAACGGCGGTATGAGCGGGGTAGTGGGGCGCCAACTGTTTTTGCAATCGAGCGTAACGGTAGCGGCCGTCTCTCCCAACCAACCGATTTCGCGCACCGCCACCATCGTGGGCGGCGTGAGTCCGTACGCATTCGCCTGGGATTGGGGCGACGGCAATAATTCACTGTCGACACAGGCCACCGAGGGCCAAGTGACCGCCAGCCATACCTACGATCGTCCCGGCAACTACCGCGTAATCGCCAAAGTGACCGACTCGACCGGCAACTCGGCTTTTCTCCAGCTCATTACGGTCGTCAACGGTCCGATCGACACGCTCGGAAGCAGCAAATCCGGTTCGGGCAACGATATTGCCGGCGCCTTGATCGCCGCCTGGCCGTTGCTGGGTCTGGCCGCCATCATGGTCGCATTTTTCTGGCTTGGCGAGCGCCGCGAGGATATGCGCCTCAAGCACCAAGGCCTCACGACCTCGTTGCCGTCTGCCTAAGAGTCTGGGCTTACTCCATGCAACCGTAAGCGCCATCTGGTATACTGATACTCGTAAGACGTTGTTTTGGGGATAGTTATGAGCCGCATAATTGCGATTGCCAACCAAAAAGGCGGAGTGGGCAAGACCACCACCACCATCAACCTCGGTGCCTATCTGGCGGCGGGGAAGAAGCGTGTGCTCATAGTTGACCTCGACCCTCAGGGCAATACCTCGAGCGGCTTGGGCATCGAGACGACCAAGCTGAGCGGCGATCTGTATGACGTACTAATCGAAGGTACGCCGGCCGAGGCTGTGGCGCGGGCGACTGCCGTGGACGGCCTGTATGTCCTGCCGTCGTCGCCGGTACTGGCGGCGGCCGAAGTTGAGCTGGTGGCCGCCACCAAGCGCGAATTTAAGCTGCGCGACGCCATAAGCGAGCTGGAATATGATTATATTCTGATTGATTGTCCGCCGTCGCTCGGTATCCTGACGGTCAACGGCTTGGTGGCGGCCGACGACCTCATAATCCCGGTCCAGGCGGAATTCTACGCTCTCGAGGGTCTGGGCCAGCTGGTGCAGACGGTCCAGCGGGTACGCAAGGGCCTTAACCCGAAGCTTGAGCTGATGGGCGTATTGGTGACGATGCACAACGGCCGGACGACGCTCAGCGCCCAAGTGCACGAAGAGGTCAAGCGGCATTTCCCCGACAAACTGTTTGAGACGGTAATCCCGCGCAACGTGCGTTTGGCGGAGGCGCCGAGTTTCGGCAAGCCGATTTTGCAGTATGATAAGTGGAGCAAGGGCGCACGTGCCTATAAGGCCTTAACCGGTGAAGTAATTAAACGATCAGGAGTACACAAATAATGGCCGATAAAAAGCGCGGACTGGGCAGGGGTTTCGACTCGCTCATCCCGACACAACTGGTGGATGAAGAGTTCGACGTAACGGCGGCCGTCGATGAGTCCGGCCAGCGAACGTCGGCCGATCTGGTACTACAAGTCGCGCCGGGTTTGGTCGACCCCAATCCGCACCAACCTCGGGAATACTTCGACGTGGAGCAGCTCAACGCCCTGGCGGCCTCGATTCGGGTCCACGGCATTCTCCAGCCGCTCGTCGTAACGCGCGTCGGCAAGCGTTTCGAGCTGATCGCGGGCGAACGCCGTCTCCGGGCGGCCAAGATTGCCGAACTTGATGCCGTACCAGTCATCGTCCGCAGTTTCGACGAACAGCAGAAACTGGAACTGGCGCTTATCGAAAACCTTCAGCGCGCCGAGCTCAATCCGGTCGAAATGGCGACGGCCTACCGTAAACTGCTGGATCAGTTCGGTCTGACCTACGACCAGATCGGTGCCCGCGTGGGCAAAGACCGCTCGACGGTGGCCAATACTACTCGTCTCTTGAACCTGCCGCTCGAAGGCAAGCGCGCGGTAGCTACGGGGGCAATTACCGAAGGGCACGCCCGGGTGATTTTGAGTATTCTCGAATCCGATAAGCAACTGATGTTGCTCGATTTGATCCTCAAGAACAACTGGACGGTTCGCCAGAGCGAAGAGTACGCCCGGGGTTTCAAAGGTACCGGCGGTACGCACGCCAAGGCGGAGGCGCGCATTGCTTCCACCAATGAGCTGACGCGTACTCTCGGGGATTATCTGGGCACCAAGGTCACTCAAACAACGACCGCCAAAGGCGGCAAGCTGGTGATCGAGTATTATTCCGACGAGGAACTTGAGCGCATTTATAAGGCGATCCGGCACGACGAGGAATAATTCTCGCCGGTTTCGCGACCGTAATTATAGCTAACGGTCTAGAATATTCTGATCTGGTCGAGGGGGAGAAGCCGCAGTACGGCGTCGCCGATAATGTAGGTCGACTTGAGTTGGCCCCATTCGCGTGAGTCGAATGAACCCCCGGGGCTGCGGTTATCGCCGAGTACGAAGACGAATCCGTCTTCGATCGTCTCGTCGGTATCGATGAGCGTCGTCGTACCGGCCGGCTCGTAGTTTTTGTCCGGGTTGAAACCGTTGGGATTGGCGGCGTTAAAGACGGTCACGGTGCCGTTCTTGATGACAACGCGATCGCCAGGCAAACCCACGACCCGCTTGACGAAGACCTTGGTCGGGTCGTTGGGGTAGTGGAAGACGATGATCTGGCCGCGGGCGGGAATGTAGGCTTTGTTGTGCCCGAGCATCCGCTCAACCAACGCTTCGGTATAGCCGACCTTGGAGATTATGAGGTAGTCGGTATCGTGGAGGGTGTTGATCATACTGCTGCCCAATACGTGGTAAGCCTGAAAGACAAAGTTATGCAGAATCAGAACGATCACAATCGGGAAGATCACCCAGCTGAAAAGGCCGCCCATAAAACTTTTGAAGGCGTTGCCCACCGTCACCAGCGTGTTCTCGGATTCTTCCGCTGCGACGGAAGGGGAGGATGCCGTTTCCAGAGTCTGAGCCTGAGCGATTGGCGGCGGGGTGGGTGCGGGCGGCGCTATCGGGGCAGGCGGGGCGACCGGCGCCGGTTCGGCAGCTGAGGGCACGGGGGGATTAGGCGTAACCGGTGGCGTCGGAGGTGTAATATCGGCCATCGGCGTCGATGGTTGGACGGGATCAGGAGTTTTGTTTTCGTTATCCATAGGTGCTTATCAGTATACCCGACCGCCGCCGAATCATACAAGCCGATCGCCATTTACGCGCCGCCATCTATACCGCTATAATGAGGCGTAATGAAAAATTATTCAGAAGCCAATCGTCGTCCGCTCGACGGACCGATTAGGCGCGTTCCGATGGCTCCAATAGCTCCCGCGCCCCCGTCCTTGGCGCAAACTTCTTCAGCTACAGCTGACGATAAAGTCTTTGTGTATAACAAAAAACGGCATCGCCGACCCTCTTGGAAAATACTGGCTCTCATCCCCGTCGTTCTGATCCTGGCGTTGGTCGGTTGGTTCGGGTTTAAGACGTTTCTGGCAACCAGCCGCATAATCGCGAAGTCCAACGGTACGGGCGCGCCGGCGCTGGCCGGCAAGGTCAGCTTGACGCAGCTCAAGGGCGAAGGCGACGGCCGGATCAACATTTTGGTACTGGGAATCGGCGGAGCGGGGCACGACGGCCCGAATCTGTCCGATACCATAATGGTCTGGAGTATCGACCCCAAGACCAAGGACGTGGCAGTGCTCTCGATCCCGAGAGATCTGTACGTCAAAATTCCGGGGTACGGCTATGGCAAGATCAACGCCGCCAATTCATTCGGCGGACCCATGCTCGCGGAGAAGGTCGTATCGGGCATTATTGGCGTCCCGATCCACTACTACGCCGTGATCGACTTTTCCGGCTTCAAACAGGCGGTGAACGCCGTGGGCGGGGTCGACATTAACGTCGCCAAGACGCTGAGCGACCCTCTTTACCCGTGCGACTCCGAGAACGGAAAATATTGTCCGATCTACTTCAAGCCCGGCCTTCAGCACATGGACGGTACATTGGCACTGCGTTACGCCCGTTCCCGCGAGACGACGAGCGATTTTGACCGGGCAGCCCGCCAGCAGCAGGTCGTAGTGGCTCTGCGGGCCAAGGCGCTGGCCATTTCGACGCTGACCAACCCCATCAAGATCACAGAGCTCATAGATGCCATCGGCGGCCACGTGAAGACCGACATGCAGCTCAATGAGATACAGAAGTTCGCGTTAATCGCCAAAGATATCGACCCCACCAAGATCACTCAAAAAGTCCTCGACACGGGTAAGCCCGACTCAATCCTGATCGACGGTTCCGGTATGATCGCCGGCGCGGGATCGATTGAACTGCCGAAAGCCGGGAACTTCAACTATTCGGAAATCCAAGACTACGTCAAAAATATCTTTGTCGACCACTACATCGTCGACGAGAACGCCCGCATCGAGGTGCAGAACGGGTCGGGAATCGCCGGACTCGCCTCGACGATTACCAAGAGCCTGCTGGCCGCCCATTACAATGTGGGCGATCCGGTAAATGCGGCCTCGCATTTTACCGATACTATCATCTATGACTACAGCGGGGGAAAATACCCGTATACTATAAACTACCTGCAGCGCCGTTTTGGCGTGAAGGCCATCCAAGCTGCGGCGCCGTCACCGTCGACAAGTCCTTCGTCGAGCTCGGCCGCAGCCGCCGTGCAACCCGCAATCAGAATTATCATTGGTGCAAATTATGCCAAAATTACCCCCAGTCCGACTCCAAATTAGGCCGTTGCTCGCGCGTCTGCCCGAGCTGATGATGAATATCGGGCTGGCTGTGGCGGTTGGTTTCTTGAGCTGGCACCGGGCTTGGATAGCTGCGGTCATATTGGTACTCGTCGTCGAACTCTGGCCGGTTCGTTCACGGCTGGATCTCGACAGTATTCTGGAGCGCATTCCGCTGATCGCCATGGGTTCGAGCGTCGCAATCATTATATCGATTGCGCCCAAAGCCCTGACGCAACTGGCCGTGATGGCCTTCTATGTGGCTTGGCGATACTGGATGGAACGGCAGCCGGAGCGCCGTCACGACCTGGCGAATACCGTGGTTATTATGACGGCGGCCTTCCAGGCTATCTTCCTGGCCTCCGCTATCTGGCATCTGCCGCACCTGCTGGTGCTGATCCTGACTTGGGGCGCGATCTACGGTTTGTCGTACCAGGCGTTGCGCGTGCGCGGTGAAGTCTCGGCCCAGCTTATGGCGGCCGTTTGGGCGCTGATCGGAGCCGAAGCAGCCTGGCTGTTTCTGACCTGGCAGGTGAGCTATATTTTGCCCAACAGCTATCTGGTGGTACCTCAGGCGGTACTGGTGCTGTCGGCGCTGGGCTACTGCTTCGGCGGAATTTTGATGTCGCAACGCCGGGGCGAATTAAGTCGTTCCCGCTTGGCCGAATATCTCATCATCGGGTCGATTCTGATCGCTATCGTGATCGCCGGGACGCCTTGGCGAGGAACGATATAGGGTAATATCGTACTTGGCAGGCGTTTTCTCAGCGTTTTCTCAAACTCGGGGTGATACAATTATGATGTTTATTTATAAGGGAGTCCCATGCCTGAACAGACTAAGTCAGCCGACAAAATGCCCGACGAAAGCCAGGATCTGGGAGCCGAACCGATGGTAGAGTCGGTTGCCGAGCCCAAGGCTGAGGCGGCTGCCGAACGGCCCCATACGCCAAAAGCCGATACGCCGGCCAAACCCAGAAGGTCAGCGGTCTCGCCCAGCCAAAAACTGGTGTTGTTTAGTCTCCTGGCCGGTTTGATCGGCGGCGCAATCGGTTCGTACGGCTTTATCAAATATTTTGCCAGCGCAATACCGGCCGACCGCAAGCAGGTGGTAATTCAGGAAAATTCAGCGGTGGTCGACGTCGCCAAGGAGGTCTCGCCGAGCGTTGTTTCGATTACCGCCAATTCGCTGACCCGCGGCTACTTCGGCAACCTGCAGCAACAGCAGGGCGCAGGGACGGGGATTATTATCTCGTCCGACGGTCTGATCCTGACCAACAAACACGTCGTACCGGACGGGACCACGACCGTCTCGGTGGTATTGGCCAACGGCAAGCAGTATACGGGCGCGAAGGTTATATCGCGGGATCCCCTAAACGACATCGCTTTCATTAAGGTCGACGCTTCGGGACTGCCGGTTGCCAAATTGGGCAATTCGGGCAATGTGGTGGTGGGTCAGCGGGTCGTGGCGATCGGCAACGCGCTGGGTCAATTTCAGAACAGCGTGACGGAGGGCATCATTTCGGGAATCGGCCGTCCGGTTACGGCCGGCGAGGCGGGCTCGTCGTCGGAAGACTTGCAGAATCTGCTACAGACCGACGCGGCCATAAATCCGGGTAATTCCGGCGGTCCGCTGGTGAACCTCGAGGGCGAGGTCATCGGCATGAATACGGCGGTTGCGGGTCAGGGTTCGCAAAACATCGGCTTTGCTATTCCGATCAATGAAATTACGCCGCTCATCGCCGGAGTGAAGTCTTCGGGCAAGATTATCCGTCCCTACATCGGCGTTCGGTATGTGCTCCTGACGCCGGAAATCGCCTCATCAAACAACCTCACGACGACGAACGGCGCTTGGCTCATCGGCGACGCTACGACGCCGTCGATCATTGCCGGCGGTCCTGCCGATAAGGCTGGCCTCAAAGACGGCGATATCATAACCAAGATCGACGGTCAGACGGTCGATGCCAACCATAGCCCGCAGTCGTTGATTGCGGCCAAAAAAGTCGGTGATACCGTGACCCTGACGGTGGTGCGCGACGGTAAGACGATCACGGTCAAAGTCGTATTGCAGGCCGCACCCGCCACGACTCAATAGGTTTGCGGCTAACAACTTGCGGAGACAGCCTACAAGCCTGTCGCTAACAAACCCTGTTTTGATAAACGGGGGTTGTTTGCTTACTATTGTTTGATGCCAAGACGCAACGTAGCTGAACGATCGAGGGCGGCAGCTAGGCGCTCGATGGTCTGCAGCGTGGGGTTGGAGGCACCGGCCTCGATGCGCGCGATGGCCGCCTGAGTGGTGCCGACAATGTCGGCGAGTTCGGTTTGGGATAACTTTAGCGCTCGGCGACGGATCGCAACTTGATTGCCGAATTGACGGGCGAGACTATCAGTTTGCAGCGGGGTGGGCATGTTATATTCCATATTTATGCAAGTCACTCGAAATTATACATTATATGACATATTTTTGGAACGCAGTTCGGTCGTTTTTCGCTGAATCCGGCGTAACTTTATATACCTGCGAATGGCGCTAACCAAGCGGGATAACAATCATAATTCGTCCAAATTTGCCTGCGTTACGCCGAAGCTGCAGAGGCCACAGGCACCCGTGAGGCGTATATCATATAATGTATAATTTCGTGAAGTTACTTTTGGCTACGCCCGGACCTGTAGACACGATGTACTCGGCGTCTTATAAGTGTAGAATAACTTATAAATTGGCTTAAAATGGTTTGAGTACCGAACCGGACGCAGTGACAAATAGTCTCACATTATAAGAAATATACTGCGAACGGCCGAAATTAGGCGGACGCACCAGACTACGCTGCGTAGCGTTATGAATATCCTCTATAAGGAAGATTTTTCAGTCAAACGAAACCCAAGAATAAAGTAGCCTTGTTCGACGGGCTTGAGACCGTACTTTGCCGCTTCGGCAATAAGGGCTTCATGTTGCCACGGGTCGCACTCGGTAAAGAGGTAACCGCCGGGCGTCAGATGATCGGGGACGCCGGCTAGAAACCTTCGGTAGAGATCGAGCCCGTCAGGCCCGCCAAAGAGCGCCACGTCCGGCTCGTGTTTGACTTCTTCCATAAGTTCAGCGCGCGCTTCATCGCGCAGATAGGGAAGGTTGGTGACGATGGTCTCGAATACTCCCGGAACCGACTCCCAGAGATTAGATTCTATGAGTATGAGATTTGATCCGTGAGTCTTGTCGTTGGTTTGAGCAACCTCGAGCGCAGCGCTTGAGACTTCGGTGGCAGTGATAGCCAAGTCCTTGCGGTGATTGGCTATGGCAATGGCAATGGCGCCGGAACCGGTACCGATATCGATGAGTCTTGAGTCTGGAGCCGCGTATTTAATGGCCCAGTCGACCATTTGCTCGGTCTCGACGCGCGGCGTGAGAACATCCGGCGTAATGGCAAAGTCGATACCGTAAAACTCGCGCGAACCGGTAATGTGTACCAACGGTTCGCGGTTGGCACGGCGGGTGAGCAGATTATGGAATTGCTCGAGCTGCGGCGTGTCCAGCTCGGCGTCGTCGTGGGCCAACAGCCAGGCGCGATCCCGCCCAAAAATGTAGGAGACGATGAGTTCGGTATCGAGGCGGGCGCTGGTAATTTGGCTGGCTTCAAGCGCGGCGGTACCGTGCCGTATAGTGTCGCGGATGGTCACGCGCCTGCCTGTTCGAGCTTGAGGCGCAGGTCGGCGGCGCGCAAGGCCTCGATGAGGCCTTCGATGTCGCCGAGCATAAAGTTCGGTAAGCTGTGGCGGGTGAAGCCGATGCGATGGTCGGTCACGCGGTCTTGGGGAAAGTTATAGGTACGAATTTTCTCGCTGCGGTCGCCTGTTCCGATCTGGCTCAGCCGGGCCTCGCGGTTTTCGCGCTGCTCCTCCTCCTGTTTGAGGGCGAGCAGGCGGGAGCGCAGGACGCCCATGGCTTTGAGCTTATTTTTGAGTTGGCTCTTCTCATCCTGGCAGGTTACGACCAGACCGGTCGGAATGTGGGTGATGCGGACGGCCGAGTCGGTCGTGTTGACCGATTGTCCGCCGTGTCCGCCCGAGCGGTAGACATCGATACGCAAATCGTTCTCGTGAATTTCCAGATCGTGCTCTTCGGCTTCCGGCAGTACCGCCACGGTAACCGTCGAGGTGTGGATACGGCCGCCAGATTCGGTCTCAGGCACGCGCTGTACGCGGTGAACGCCGGATTCAAATTTGAGCGACCCGTAGGCATCAGGACCGATGACCTCGAAGATGATCTCCTTGTATCCGCCGATATCGCTGGGGCTATCGCTGACGAGCTCCAGGCGCCAGTGGTGGGTTTCGGCGTAGCGGGCGTACATCCGGTAGAGTTCGCCGGCAAACAGGGAGGCCTCGTCGCCGCCGGCGCCGGCGCGAATTTCAACGATCGCATTCTTTGAGTCGTTGGGGTCCTTGGGAACCAGAGCGACACGAAGTTCTTCGGTAATGGCAAAGAGCGCTGCCTCCAGCGACGCGATTTCCTCGCGGGCCATCTCGCCGAGTTCGGGATCGTCGAGGGCTTCGCGGCTGGAGCTGAGGCCGTCTTGAATTGATTGGCGACGGTCGTAGAGATCGATGAGCGGGGTAAGTTCAGACTGCCGTTTGGCTAATTTGACCATTTCGGGCGAACCGAATAACGTCGAATCGGTCATGCGTTCGGCGGTTTCGGCGTATTCGGCTCTAATTTTGGCTTCGGTCTGGTCCATTGTGGATTCCTTATGGTTCTATGATAGCAAAAGGAGCGCCGCAAAACGCGTACGCTCCATAATCTGATCGTAAATTGCTAGACCTCGTCGGTCGTTGGGGCTTCGACGGTCTCTTCTTGCAGTTCTTCCTGAATCTCGGCGAGTTTGGCGTCTTTCTTGTTTTGCTTGGCAGCGACTGCCTCGGCGCTCTTGGTGGCGGCGGCTTGGCGCGCCTTGAAGCGGTCCACGCGGCCGGCGGTATCGAGAAGCTTCTGCTTACCGGTATAGAACGGATGACAGTTCGAGCAAATTTCGACTTCAATGCTCTTGACCGTCGTGTGGGCGGTAAAGGTGGTATCGCAGGAGTTGCAGTGGATAGGGGTCTCGAAGACCTGTGGGTGGATGGCTTGCTTCATAACCATACGAGTATACCGAATAACGAGCGTAGCGTCAAGGCATTAATAGGCCCCGGTCGCAATTAGTGCGACCGGGGCGAGCCATAGACGGACTTTCCATTGAGGCGGCACCGGATGAGGTGACTGAGGTAGTAACAGTTCCCCGGGGAGCCGTAGCTGAAGTACATATGAGACTCGCGGCCCGTGGCTGCCCGGGCATCCCATTTGTCGAGCAACAGCCGCCCTTCGGTTCCGTCGATCGGAGCATGACGTGAATCGGTAGCGGTCAGCACGAGCGTCTGGACTCTGAAGGGAGTCGGGCTTTCCGAGCCGCTGTCGGCGGCAGATTTATCTACCACGTCAAACGTGAACCAAGAGGTTGAAGTATCCAGATCAAGCCGATCGCCTGGTTTTAGGTGGATTTCGGTTTCATCCGGTAATACGAGTTTCACGCGTACCATCCCCTCGCTGTCGACGACGGAATATAGAGCCATTTATATACTAAATAGCTTATAAATTCAAATCGTAAAAGCCCCCCGCATCACGGATGATGCGGGGGACAGCTCAGCGGCCGAAGCCGCGGAACTTAGGCGGAGCGAAGGTCGGCACCGTTACGGGACTTGAGGCCGTCGATGACTCCGGTAAGGAACGACTTAGCCTCGGCAAGGGTCATGGGGCGGTTCGGCTTCGAGGCATCTTGACAGCTGACGTCGACCGGGGGCGAAAACATCGGCGTGGACCAGACGCGGACGTCCGGGGTGGCCGCGGCGATCTGGACGGTCCAAGGCGGATCTTGATCGGATCTGCCCATTTGCAGATGTCCACGGAGATTAGACGTTTCCGGGTTGAAGGCGAACGACGGGTCGAGCAGACGAAGCCGACGACCGTCGTCGAGCCGGATCTCGTTGGCGAAGCCGCAGGCGTATCCGAACTGGTAGAACGCAGTCGGCCGATTCTTGTTCCGGCGACGCTTTGGTTCCTCGGGCAGGATCTGATGCACGGCGATCACCTCATGGAATGTGAACGGTAGGGGCACGAAACGTAATTGCAGTTATACTACAAAACCTTGGCAAAATCAATAATTCGACCGGCTCACGTCAATTTATACTCCGCTGCAATTTCCGACGGCACGGCTGGTTTGACCGCCATGAGCCGATTGACGCGACGGATTATCGAAGTACGGACGAAATATGATCTGGATTATTTATAGTAGCGGTTGTATAACATACTTATTCACTTTGCAGTGAAAACGTACCTTTTGATTCGTTTGGAGGCGGTTATCATTAGAGAGCGTGCGCTGAGCGAACGGGAAATTTTTGGCCAGGATCGACTGGCAGCCTGGGAGTTTCGTTGGTCCGAGCTTCGCTTCGACGTCGTAGTCGCCAGCCGAAAGGTTGCCGATCTGGAGATGCGCCGGAAGTTTTTGGTTGAATCGACCGGCGTAAAGATCAATTGGTTTACCCGTTGGTTTTTCGATCTTGCCATTACCATGCACGTACGTGTTCCGTGCCTCGACGAAGCTGAAATCACGGAGGCCGTCTCGCTCGACAGGCGACTCACGGGGGCCTATGGCAAGCTGGAAGTATGCCGAGACAGATTGGCGCTCCATAATCTGTACAAGCCCCAGCCGACCGCTAAAGAGCGGTAGCCGAAAGCGATCAATCTGATGATCGCTTTTTTTATGCGTTCGGCTCTGCCGGCGATTCATATTACTTATTCAGACTTTCGCCGCCGCTCGGCTCGGCGGAGGATTGCCATTTTCGTGCTTAGATGGTAGGATGTTTGAGCTACATCAATGAACGAAACAGTACGGCCAACAAATCCTCTGCGCTCGCAGACAGACCGTACGAAGTGAAAGGATCCCATACATGTCAGACGTAAGCCTAAAGGAACTCCTGGAGGCTGGTGCTCACTTTGGCCACCAGACCCGTCGTTGGAACCCTAAGATGGGTAAGTACATCTTTGGCGCCCGCGGGGGTGTTCACATCATCGATTTAACCAAGTCGGCACCGCTCTTCAAAGAAGCGATCAGCTTCACCCGCGAAACCGCCTCCAGAGGCGGCAAGGTTCTGTTTGTGGGGACCAAGCGTCAAGCCGCCCCCATTATCCGCGAAGAGGCTGAAGCCGCGGGTATGCCCTACGTGACGGTCCGCTGGTTGGGCGGAATGCTCACCAACTTCCGTACGATTCGGGCGCAGGTCGGACGTCTCAAGAAGATTGATGCCGGACTTGAAAGCGGCGATTTCCTCGCCAAGTACAACAAGAAAGAAGTCCTCGATTTCACCAATGAAGCTGCGGCTCTTGAACGCGTATTCGGCGGGATTAAGCAGATGGACCAGCTGCCGGCTGCAATATTTGTCGTCGACGCCCCCAAAGAAGCTCTCGCCGTGGCCGAAGCCCGCAAGCTTGGTATCCCGGTTATCGCAATTGCCGATACCAACGCCGACCCGGATCTGTTTGATTTCCCGATTCCCGCTAACGACGACGCCATCAAGGCCGTTAAGCTCATCACCCACGCTATCGCCGAAGCTGCGGCCGAAGGCGCCAAGCTCTACGCTTCAAAAAC
>JBBSBR010000018.1:0-15660 GCA_038251135.1 Candidatus Saccharimonadia bacterium
CGCGCAGGTCGGTCTTGCGCTGCGTGTCGCGAGCCTTCTTAGGTGCGCTGGTGATGTTTGGGATAATCAACAGGGCCAAGATGCCGATGATGACGATGACGATCAAAAGCTCGAGGAGCGTGAAACCGCCTTCTTTCTTAATGATGTTTTTTAGCACGAGTGCTCACCTCCTTATAATTTGTGGACAGATAAAGCCATTCGGGGCTCTACTTACGATTGACTATAAACCGCTTGTGGTTATCGTGTCAAGATCAGAGATGATCAATGAAGAATAGGTTAAACGGCGCTCGAAAGGCTCGCTATCGGACCCATAACCGAGATCATGATAAAGCCGACCATGGTTCCCAGGACTATGATGAGGAGCGGCTCAATGATCGAGGTGATGCCGCTGACTACGGTATCGACTTCGCCCTCATAGAAGGTTGCCAGCTTCAGGAGTATTTCGTCGAGTTGACCCGTCTCTTCACCCACCGAGATCATCTGTCCGACGATGGCGGGGAAGTGCTTGGAGGCGCGGATCGGCTCGCTCATCGGCCGGCCGTTTTTGACCTTCTGGGCGACTTCGGTCAACACGTCCTTGTAGACTGAGCTGCCGAGAGCCGACCTGGTGGCGGTTATGGCATCGAGAACCGAGATGCCCGAAGCCATCAGGGAGCCGAAGGTTCGGGCGAAGCGGGCAACATTAACCTTGACCAGAATGGGCCCGATAATCGGCGCTTTGAGCAGGAGGATATCGATGGTATGTTTGCCGCCCGGCGATTTCTGCCAGCGTCGAAAGACCATGTAGATGGCAACGGCGCCGCCGATTACCAGATACCACTGATGCACCAGAAAGCTCGAGACTGCCAGCGTAAAAAGGGTGTACCAAGGCAGAGCGACGCTCATATCCTGGAAAACCCCGGCCAGTTTAGGCACAATGACCGTCATCAGGAAGAAGAAGGCGGCAAACGTCGCCACGGTAATGACGCCCGGGTAGATCATGGCGCTTTTGACCTTGGAAACGATCTGGGCGTCCTTTTCCTGTTGGGTGGCGAGTCGATCCAGGACTTGGTCCAAGATGCCGCCCGTCTCGCCTGCGCGGACCATGTTGACGTAGATATCGTTAAAGACCTCAGGGTGAGCCGCCAACGCGTTCGCCAGCGTGGATCCGCCCTCGACCTGCTTGGAGACCTCGGATATCACTGAAATCAGTTTTTTGGATTCCGATTGTTCTTTAAGGATGGCCAGCGACTGCACGATCGGAACCCCGGCGTTGATCATCGTCGAAAATTGGCGGCTAAAAATTACTTTGTCCTGCAGGCCGACTTTGCCGCCGCCGTTGAGCAAGTCCATGATACCGCCGCTCTTGCTGCCTTTCGGAGCCTCCTCTTTGACGAGGATCGGCGCCAGACCTTTATCGATCAGGCTGGCGGTGGCACCTGCACGGTCGGGTGCAAACAGGTTGCCTTTCTGAATCACCCCGGCCTTATCGCGCGCACTGTAGATAAATGATGCCATATTACTCTCTTGTCACCCTTAGTATTTCTTCAATTGTGGTGCGGCCCATTAGGGCCTTTACGAAGCCGTCTTGCTGCATGGTAAGCATTCCGTCGCGAATCGCCTGGGTTTGAATGTCGTCGGCCGTGGAATGACTTACGATCATCTTTGAGACCGATTCATTAATTTCCAGAACCTCGTAGATTCCCATGCGCCCTTGGTAGCCGACTCCGCCGCAATCGTCACAGCCCGGGCCGGCCTTGTACAGGAGAAATTGCCCGGACTTCAGGTTGGCCGGGTCGGGCGCAGCATTATCGACCGGCTTGCTTTCCGGTACCGCGGCTGGGGCTTCGGGCGCCGGCGCTGCGGACTGCTTGGCCTCGGCGGCCGAGCGATTGATAATGTTCGGATCGGCTGCGATCTTGTCGAGAATGCTCTTGGAAGTCTCGATATCCCGGCTCGGTTCGATAATCTTGCCCTTCTTGTGCTCGCCTCCCATGATGGCCTGTTTGGGCGCTTCGTCGGCTACCTTGGCTGCGGCTTCACGTCCTTCCGGAGTGTTGGTGCCGCTCTTGATGAGTTCATAGTGCTTCAACGCCGCATCAAGCTGGAAGTCATGTTTGATGTTTACCAGATCCGCACCCTCGGGCACGTAGGTGATCCGACAGGTCTGACAAAGTCGCCGCACCAAGCGCTGGCCGATGACGGTATTGACGGTAGAGGCGATCAGAAACGGTTCGATGCCCATGTCGAGCATACGGGGCAGGGTGGTGGCGGCATTGTTGGTGTGGATCGTGCTTAAGACGACGTGCCCGGTCAGCGCCGCCTGTACCGCGAGGTCGGCCGTTTCGCCGTCTCTTATCTCTCCGACCATGATGATATTTGGATCTTGGCGCAATAGTGCCCGGAGGCCGGACGCAAAGGTCATACCGGCTTTGGGATTGACCTGGGTCTGATTGACGCCCGATACGCGGTACTCTACCGGGTCCTCGACGGTTGAAATGTTGACGCCGGGAGTGTTCATCATCGACAGAATCGAGTAGAGGGTAGTGGACTTACCGGATCCGGTCGGTCCGGTCACCAGCGTCATGCCGTGCGGTTTGTGCAGGTTGCGCCCGATGGTCTCCAGGGCTATACCCTCGAAGCCGAGCTCCTCAAGCGTGAGAGCCTTTGCTGACTCGTCCAGAATACGCATTACGACCTTCTCGCCGTCCATGATCGGCAGGGTCGAGACGCGCAAGGCGACCTGGGTCTGGCCCATCGCAAATTTGAAACGGCCGTCCTGAGGGATACGGTGCTCGTCGATCTTGAGGTTAGCCAGGATCTTGATACGCGAGACGACGGCGGCCAGGATCGTCTTTGGCAGCGTCATGGTTTCGCGCAAAACACCGTCGACCCGGTAGCGAACCTGCACGATATTTTCGCGCGGCTCGATATGGATGTCGGACGCCCGGCTCTTAATGGCGTATTCCAGGATCACATTAACGGTCTTGGCGATTGGAGCGTCTTCGGCGAGATCCTTGGCCGAGACTTTCTCCTCCGATTCGGCATCGGCCGATGAGTCCTTGATGGCCTTCGTTATTTCGTTGGAGATATTACCTTTGTACTGGTCGATAGCAGTCAGGATATCCACAACGGTGCCGATGTAGACCTTGAGCTTGCCCCCGACCTGTTTGGTGATGAAGTCGGCGGCCTGGAAGTCCTCGGGGTCGGCCATGGCGATCTGGAGTTGGTCTTCTTCGATACCAAAGAGTACGGCCTGGTATTTACGGGCGATCCGCTCAGGAATCTTGAGCAGAATTTCGCGCGGTATTTTGATATCTTTGAGCTCCACGAACGGCACGTCGATACTGGCGGCGAAGAGCTTGGTGAGCTCCTTTTCGTTAATCAGTTTCTTCTTGAGCACCACGGCCTGCAGCGTTTCGCCTGAGCCCTCCTTGGGCATAGCGTCGTTTAAGTCGGCCTCTTTGACTTGGCCCGAGGCTAGCAACAGTTTCTTTAGCTCACCGTCAGATATGCGCATATTCAGAACTATTTTAGCATAAGCAGCTTGAGAATAAACTATGCCGCTGACAATAATTTGCTTGCATTTCGGTTTTTGTTCGTTTAATATCAGAATATTCAATCGTTCGCGAGGGTGAGTATATCAATTAGGGGAGCACTCTCGTATGTCGATTCGGCGCCATTTACTGACCGGTTTAATTCTTGGCCATACCCTCGGGTGGCTGGCCGTACCGCAGCTATCGCAGGCGGTATCGCAATCCGTGCTGATTAGTGAGGTTCAGATGGCAGGCAGCGGTTCCGGACATGCCGGCGAGGAGTTTATTGAGCTCTATAACGCCTCAGACAGTCCGGTCAGTCTCGATCAATGGACGCTTCGTTACCACACGGCCGCATCCGGCGATTGCACGGGCGGCTGGTCCGTCAAATACACGGCATCGAAGGTTTCGATTGCCCCCAATGGCTATTGGCTGGTTGCGTCGGCTTCGTTTACCGGCACGGCAGACGGCCGCTTTGCCGCCGGCCTCGCAAGTGCGGCCGGCGCGATCAGAGTCGCCGACGGTGCCGGCGCGACTGTCGATTCCGTTGGCTGGGGAGCCGGCAACACCTGCGCCGAGGGTTCTTCGGCAGCGGCGGTATCGGACGGCCACAGTCTTGAACGGCGTCCCGGTGAGGATCAGCCATTAGCCGGTAACGGCGTCGATACCGACGAGAACGCGGCCGATATGTTGGTTCGGACGGTGCCTGATCCGCAGACGAGTCTGGCGCCGGCCGAGGTGCCGAATCAGCTGGACACCCAGTCGGTATCAATCCCTGTATATCTGCCGCTGGAGCTTACGGAGTTGCTTATCGACCCTGTCTCGCCGGCTACCGATGCTCATGATGAGTACGTTGAGATACATAATCCAAATGCCGAACCCGTCCAGGTTGCCGGCTATACCCTGAAGTCGAGTAGCTCGAGCTATCACCTATTGCCATTGGTTCTGGCTCCCGGTGCCTACGCCGCGGTTAAGTCCAGTGTTTCGCATTTGTCCCTGTCCAATACCGGAGGTACGCTTGAACTTGACGATCCGGCCGGTTCGCCGGTCTATCTGGTGGCACCTTGGCCGGTAGCGGTTCCCGGAGCGGGCTGGGCGCAGTTTGAAGGCGGGTGGAGATGGACAACCCAACCCAGTCCGGCGGCCGCAAATATTAGCGCCGATCTGGAAGCTCCGATACCTGCAAATTCAACTGCACCGACTTCCCAGCTTTATTTGCCGCTGCGTCTGACGGAAGTCTTCCCTGATCCGGCCAGCCCGTTAACTGATGCAAGCGACGAATTCGTGGAGATATACAATCCCAATGCCGATCCGGTCGACATGGGGGGATACGAGCTAAGGACGGGATCGAATTTGGGAAATTCAGTCACATTGGCAAGTGCGGTAATACCGCCAGGCGGCTACGGAGCGGTTAAGTCGGATGACACCACGTTGACTTTGTCGAATGAAGGCTCGAACGTGCAGCTGCTTGACCCGTCGGGCGTTCAGCTGGATTTGATCGCCTACGGAACGGCTAAAACCGGCCAGAGTTGGATGCTTGACGACGGCAGTTGGGTTTGGACAACCACGACCACCCCGGGCAGCGCAAATGTACTCACGATTGATAACGGTACGCCAGCCGCATCCAAGGCAGTTAAGACAACCAAAGCCAAAGCCGTTAAAGCGGCCAAGATTTCATCCCCAAAGGTTAAGGGTGCCGCAATCAAGAAAACCAGTGCAGGCAACGCGCCTCTCGTGGCATCAACTTCTACGCCGGGCAATAACCGCTGGTTGCTCTTTGTCCTGGCGGGTCTTACCATTGGCTATATCATCTATGAGTTCAGATATGATTTACGAAATTACTACCACCAGCTTCGAGGATACGCAGGCACTCGCCGCTAAATTTGCCGCGCACCTCAACGGCGGCGAAGTTATCGAGCTGGCCAGCGACCTGGGCGGCGGTAAGACGACCTTCGTACAGGGGCTAGTACGCGCACTCGGCTACAAAGGCGAAGTCACAAGCCCGACCTTTACCTTAAGTCAGATCTACAAGCTCAATGACGGCCTTGAGATTCATCATTACGATCTCTACCGTCTAAGCGAAAGCGGAGTCGTGGGTGATGAGTTGGCCGAAGACCTCGGAGCCGAAAAAATCGTTACCCTAATCGAATGGGCAGGGGTTGTCACCGACGTGTTGCCGGCCGATCGATTGCGCATCGAATTCGCTATGGCCGGCGAGAACGAACGCGATATACGGGTTACGGCCCTCGGTGCGTCCGCAGCAAAATTTTTGAAGGGACTTTCGTTATGATATTGGGAATCCAAACAGCCGATGCGACTGCACGCGTGTGGTTGAGCGACGGCGCGTCTGTTGATCCGAAGCCAAGACTGGAGTGGGAGAGCGGACGTGCACTATCCGAGGAACTTCTGACCAAGCTTCAGGAGGTTGTGGCGGGCTCGGGCATTTCGTTCCAGGAACTAACGGGCATTATTATTTTCAGCGGACCAGGATCATTTACATCCCTGCGCATCGGCCACACCGTCGCCAACGCATTGGCAGCCAGTCTGGAAATCCCCATCGCCGGCGTCCAAGGCGATGACTGGCTCAAAATTGGAGTCGAGCGTTTAAAATCAGCCAAAGTCGGTGATATTGCGCTTCCGTATTATGGCGGCGAGGCACATATTACCCGCCCGAAGGGTTGACCCAGTCGCCAAACTCTCGTTTAATATATATAGTACTTTTGCATTTTCTGCCATTTTCAAGCCTTGCCTGGATTAGCTGCAAACTGTCGATCTTCTCTCGATGTAGTTTAGTCTACCTCTCACCGATTTATACAGTTTTCTCTTTAACCCGCCAAATCCTGATATTAAGACGAAATGCGCGAAAGTCCTGAATCGTTTCAACTTATTAGTTTTTTAATGTGGCCACGTACGTCGGCTGATCTGAATCAATACTGCGCCGGCCACCTATTAAGGCAAAAATCATGACACCATTGATCATCGGATCCGTACTCATCGGGGGAGCGGCTGGATATTCATATAATTACGTAATCGGCCAGCGCCGCTCCGGAAACGCCGCCGCCAAGGCGCAAAAAGCGCTGGATGAGGCAAAAGCGCAAGCCAAGGAGATTGTCCTTGAGGCTAAGTCCGAGTCGCTGAAGGTCGCTCAGGACGCCAAGCGCGAAGAACACGAACGCCGCCAGCTGTTGGCCAGTACCGAGCAGCAACTGCTGAAGCGCCAATCCATCATGGACGAGAAGCTCCAGGATCTCGATCGCCGTCAGGAAAAGTTGCGCAAACATGAGTCGGAGTTGGAGGAACTCAAAGAGGAGCTCCGGTCGATTCGTATTCGCCAGCAGGAGAATCTCGAGAAGATTGCCGCATTGAGCAAGGAAGATGCCCGCGAGAAGCTCATGAAGATGACCGAGAAGGACATTCGTGCCGACTTGGTAAAACTCGTGGATAAATTGCAGGCCGATGCCGTAGCCGATGCCGAAGACCGCGCCAAATTAGTGGTGGTTTCCGCCATGGAGCGAATTGCCTCCGATCAAACCACTGAACGCACCATTACCACCGTTCCGCTCCCCAGCGATGAGCTCAAGGGTCGTATTATCGGCAAGGAAGGCCGTAACATTCAGGCTCTCGAACGGGCCACCGGCGTAGACGTAATCGTGGATGAGACACCGGGTGCCATCGTTCTCTCGAGTTTCGATCCCATTCGTCGTCAGGTTGCACGGGTAGCACTCGAAAAGCTGTTGGCTGACGGCCGCGTTCATCCGGCTCGCATCGAAGAGGTCGTGGCTAAGGCGCAGGCGGAAGTCGAAAAGATGGTAATACAGGCAGGCGAAGAGGCGCTGAAGGAGACCGGCGTAGTCGGCGTTCCCAAGGAACTCGTAAAGCTTCTCGGACAGTTGAAGTATCGCACTTCGTTCTCCCAGAACGTCCTGAAGCACTCCGTTGAAATGACCCACCTGGCCGGCATGATCGCCAAAGAAGTCGGTGCCGATGTGAGGATCACCAAGACGGCCGCCCTGCTGCACGATGTCGGTAAGTCGGTGACGCATGAGATCGAGGGTCGCCACCACCACATAGGGGCTCAACTGGCCGAACAATACGGTCTCGAAGAGGCGATCGTCCACGCGATCAAGGCACACCACGACGATATCGAAGCCACTACCGCCGAGGCCGTAATCATACGCGTGGTCGACGCTCTGTCGGCCGGCCGCCCCGGAGCCCGCGGAGACAATATCGAGAACTATGCCAAACGTATGACAGAGCTTGAAAACATTGCCAATACCTTCCCCGGCGTCCAAAAGAGCTATGCCATATCGGCCGGCCGTGAGTTGCGCATTATAGTTGAACCGGAGCACGTCGACGACCTGACCGCCATTCAAATGGCGCGCGACATCGCCACCAAAGTCGAGGCTACCTTAAAGTACCCGGGCGTTATAAAAGTTAATGTAATCCGAGAGACCCGCGCGGTAGAGTTCGCCAAATAATATGAAGATACTGTATATCGGCGACATCATGGCCAAGCCCGGCCGCGAAATGATCGAGAAGCATCTGCCGGCACTTAAAGCCGAGCGGGGAGTAGACTTCGTGGTGGCTCAAGGCGAGAACCTGACCCACGGCAAGGGCATGCAGATCTCGCACGTCGAGGCCATGATGAAGGCCGGCGTCGATTTCTTTACCGCCGGCAACTGGACTCTTCACCGCGATGAAATCATTCCTTGGCTTGAAGACACGACGAAGCCCGTAATTCGTCCGGCCAACTACAAATCGGGCACCCCCGGACGGGGTTGGAAGATCGCCGATACGCCGTTCGGCAAGGTACTGGTTATAAGTCTCCTCGGCCAGATCGTCGGCGCCTTTCCGGCCGATATCGATAATCCGCTCAAGGTCGTCGATAAGATTCTCGATGAGACGAAACACGAGAATTTGGTGGCACGAATCGTGAACTTTCACGGCGATTATTCCAGCGAAAAAGTTGTCGCCGGGCAGTATCTGGACGGACGGGTTACGGCTGTGGTCGGCGACCACTGGCATGTTCCGACCGCCGATGCCAAAGTCATGCCCAACGGGACTGCCCACATCACCGACGTCGGCATGGTCGGATCGCACGACTCATGTCTGGGTGTGAAAACCGACGTGATAGTTAAGCGCTGGCTCACCGACGAGCGCAGCCGTAATGAACTGGAAGATTCAGGGCAGATGTGGCTTTGCGCCTTACTGATAGAAACGGATTCGGCTACCGGCTTAGCCAAGAGCGTTGAGCAGATAATCAAGTTCAGCTAACACCGGCAAATTTCCGCATATAGACCTCATCGGCGGATGGGGTCTATATATTTAGGGTAAGAATTATCGACTAGACAACCGAACAAATACCGTATTAAAATTAAGCTAGATCAGAACATTCACAACTTGGAGGAGGTGAGCGACGATGAGCGTTATGGCGGTTAATTCTGCGGACTGGCGAGGCCGGGCGTATTGTGTCGGCCTCGAGCCCGAGGTGCTCTTTCCGGACGACCCTACCGATAACAGTGCGGCTAAGATGTACTGTCATCGCTGCCCCGTTCGAGACGAGTGCTTGAATTGGGCCCTCGAAAGCGATTCGCGTGAAGGTACATGGGGCGGTCTGACTGAGTTTGAGCGAGCCCGGCTGCATGCGGATTACGCCAACGGACTTTCGGAGGTGCTGCCAGAGCCTGCGGGCCGCTTCCCGAGGTCGATGACCGCGCATGAGCGGATTGAGCTCGTCGATTTAATACAGGAGTGCGGGCAGGCGGCTCGCCGCAAGTATCGCTTGCGGTTGGGCGAGCTCTACATGAACGGCGTTTCAATTAGGCAGCTCCTAGACAGCGGGGTCAGTAACGACCGGCTGATATGGCGGTCTATCAGAGAGTACCGCGCCTATCGGGGGATTTCCGTGCCCGAGCGCCCACCTCGAAGGACTCGGCCGGTTTTACCCGGCAAGGTTCAAGCCGCTGTTTGCAATTATCGTGAGCTGGCGCAGCTTGCTCCTACCGAAGCCGCGCGTGAATTCTGGCGCGTTCTGGCGGATGAGCTGGAGCAAGGGAAGGCACTGTTGCAGCCAGTGAGTGCCCTCTAGCCCATATGGCAGCAATGCCGTATGGGCTTTAAATTACCGAAATTATTAATGAAGCAAACGGCCAATCGGCATTTCCGGATAGATTCGGCATCTAAACCAGCAAAATGGGTCTAACATCTCATAAAATTTGGATAAATGCCGACTTGTCGGGAGACTTCAAGGCGCGTAATATACGATGGTAAAGGGAATTTCTACCAATGACAAAGCAGCAGTTGATTGAGACCTTAGCTACAGAGACCAACGTTACTCGCCGTCAGGCCGAGCAAAACTTAAGCACCCTCGTCAATATCATTGAGCGCACTGTCGCCAAGGGCGAGAAGGTCTCCATTACGGGTTTTGGGACGTTTGACTTGGGTAAGCGGGCCGCTCGACGCGGTGTGAATCCTCAGACTGGCGCCGAAATCCAGATTCCCGAAATGGCGATGCCCCGATTCCGCGCCGGCAAGCGCCTGAAAGAGACGATCAGATAATTCTCGTCCGGAGTTGTAGGCTGCAAAAAGTGCCCAAGCGGGCACTTTTTCGTTAGGCGGTACGGTATATCTCCCCGATATGCCAGTTTGGCATTAATTTCAAATGTGCCATAATCATTCTATGAAGCCTCACAAAATTCTGATCGTCGAAGATGATGCCGGTGTACAGACTATGTATCGGCGTTTTTTTGAGCTTGAGAAATTTGAAGTCGAGACGGCCAGTGACGGCCTCGAAGGGCTGGAGAAAGTCCGCAAGTATATTCCGGATTTGATCGCGCTGGATATTATGATGCCGGGCATGGACGGGGTTAAGGTTCTAAGCGAGATTAAGGGCGACCCAACGACTCGCCACATACCCGTTATTATGCTTACCAATATCGGCGACGAAACGACATTGCAGCAGTGCATGAAGCTGGGTGCTCTGGCCTACATGGTGAAACTCGATTTTACGCCTTCGGAAGTCGTCTCCAAAGTCAGATATTATTTATCCGAGCCGTCCACTGCCCGCGCCGAATTTCAGCCCTAGCTACCGCCTGTAATATCTCATAAAGACGTGGCCTACCGGGGTCCCCAGTCACCGGTTTAATCCGTGAGCTGGAATCAGGACAAAAATTAAGACCCCCAACGGGGTCTTAATTTTGGAGCGGGTAGCGAGACTCGAACTCGCATAGCCTGCTTGGAAGGCAGGTGCACTAACCGTTGTGCTATACCCGCGGACATGTAACGTGACGGTATGGAACCAGTAAATTCTAGCAAGCATCCGACTTGGCGTCTAGCCTTGTTAAGCCCAAAAAATAGCCTACGAGTGATATATCACGCATAGGCAGGGACGAAGTGATCGCGAATGACATAGAGCAGTTCGAAGGCGGTAGATTGGGCATTGTCATTGATCATGACCAGGTTGGACTGATCCGGGCCTTGAACAAGCTCGTTTCGGGCGGTTTCCAGACGTGACTGCAGGACCTCGGCGGCGATATTTTCGCGGGTCCGCAGACGGTCGGCGATCACGGCGAGCTGCTCATCGATGGTGTCACCGGGCGCCGTCAGAAAGATCAGCAGAGCCGAAGTCTGCCGGGCAATGGCGCTGGCGCCCGCGATCTCGACTTCGAGGAGCGTACGCGCCCCAGCTTTCGGCCAGAGTGATCCGTAACGGTTCCCGGCGAAGATCGTATTCTCCATGAAGGCGTCCGCTGCGACGAGTTTCACGAATTCGTCTTCGGTCACATAGCGGTAGGTCTTGTTGGCCGTCTTATCGCTGGCGCGCGGCGTGCGGGTGGTCGCCGATATTCCGAACTGCAGTCCGGGCACGATTTCGTATCGGTCGTTGTATTCCATCACGAGTTTAAGGACCGTGTCCTTGCCGACGCCGGACGGCCCCGAGACGACCACGATACCACCGTGCTTGGGATCATCCATTGATCTCTCCGCATCGCTAGGAGTTGACAGAAGAACAAACCGAGCTCTAAAGCTCGGATTCTACATGTAGAATAGCATATTATTGGCGGTTGGCAATTAGGAGGTTTGGTCTGGTTTGCGCCGTGAGGGTTTCGAGAAGAAGAAGATGTAGGCAATTGGCAATATACCAATCGAATTAATGATCAGAATCAGTATGTACCAGGCTTTGTCGCCTTGACGGGCGGCAATCCACATCGCCCATGCCTTCCAAAAGAGCTCCCAAATTACTAGCAGGGCAATGAAGAAGGCATATTGTTGAATGAAGGCGTCCATAAGCTAAATATACACCTGATTGATCGGTAAAATAAAGGGCCCGCTGTCGACGTCCCCGCGCAAAGTTATCTAATGCGGGTTAAGGCTACCTGCTTGCGGCCGAAATATGGCATAATTGCTCCATATGAAGATAATTGTTATCAAAAGGCTTAATCAAATCCTGGAGGCCAATCGGCCGCTCCGCTATTTGATTGGCTTTGGACTGCTGCTGGGTTCAATCAGCCTAGTCCTGCAAGTACCCCACGAGACCCAGGGTCCTTTGCTGATAGTAATTCTGATCAACACGATACTGGGCGGGGTGCGCTTGGGTATAATCAGTACCGCCTTGGCTGCCATTGCGTTGGCAATGGTAATTTTCCCCTCTAAATATTCGACGAACAGTCTGGGCGACGTAGTGATATTTTCGCTCGAGGCACTCCTAATAATCTTGGTCGTAAATCAAAAGAATAAAGCCGAACAACAGCTTCGAAAATCGGAGCGGCAGCTCAAACTGGCCAACGACAAGATTACTAATCTCTTGCTTGATGCCACCGACTACCGAGGACCAAAGCGCAAACCCTAATTAAGCGCCGACTGTCGATCTCTTCACTCTATCCGGGCACGGCTGCCGTCCTAGACTTCGGATTGGGTGGGCTCGGTTGTCCCGCTGCGGGCGAATCGCTTCTGCGCGTACCAAGTTATCCCAACGGCAGTCCCGGTAATTATGAATGCGCCGGCGATATCGAGCGGGTGATGAATGCCGGCCGCAACTCGCGACGCGCCAACTATCAGGGCAATGACCAGCAGGGCAATTCCCAGCTTCTTTGAATATATATAGACGGCAAATCCAATCAGGGAAGTCAGCAGGGTGTGGTCAGAAGGAAAGCCGTTGTCATTCGCGTGGGCGATTAGCGGAGTAATGTTATCGGACACAAACGGCCGGGCGTCGTATATGAAATGACCGGCAATTTTGGCGATTAAAATGGCCAATATTCCCGCTATCAGTGTCGTGAGCGCCAGATCTTTTTTGGTGCCTTTCGGCTGCTTGAGCCAGTAAATAACCAGGATGATTACACTAACCGCAAAGAGGTACTTGGCCGAAAGGGTTATAAGTTCATTCATTACTGCATTTTACCCTAAATCTGGGCAATAGTTTAATTACAGTGGCTCGAAGCATAAATATTAGCTATTAAATGAAATACGAGGCACTTTTGTGCCTCGTATTTGTGAACGGAAAGGAAGACGACGCGGTGGTGTAGCATACTAACTAACAAAGTATTGAACTCGAACTAGGGACTTAGAACAAGATATTCTTAACTCGATCTGCTACATCTAGGAGCTAATTTATATCCTCCCATGTCTTCCGATTTAGATAATATCAGATCGCCAAAGTGGAAATCAAGAGTTTTTTTGCCAGCCAATGTGCTCACTTGTGGCGGTTGAGTTTGAAGCCAGCGACGACTTGTTTAAGGCGTTTTTGGATTAATAATTCTTGGGGTGAGCTGGCAATCAAGTTTCGAACGGAGTATTGCACGACGGCCCGGGCACTTTATTAATGAGATTAGGCTAAAGTCAGTTCTTAACTAAGTCATTAACTCGCCATGTTGCAAAATTGAGCGGTTGCGAACGACAACTTTCCCAATCAGGCTTCCAAAAAGTTTCTTTTCAGGGCTCAAGTTACGATCTATCTACTTACAATCTATCTACAATTCTCAGGCTCGTTTATTTCGATTTTAGCTATATTGGCTAATGCTAATTTGAGCTAATTACTGTAAACTTTATACCCTATATAAGGATTCTAGGATGGCCAAACAAGAAGCCCAGATAAATAGTTTCGGTTTAGATACACGTGAAGATATCGTAATTAATGCGATCGAGATTTTCGATACCATCAAGCAATCACCGATGGTGCTCGATAAGGACTTAAAAGTAGTTATGGCAAATGCATCATTCTATAAAACATTCCAAGTTACACGCGACAATACTGAGGGCGTGCAAATTTATGCAATCGGAAATGGTCAGTGGAACATCAATAAGCTGCGACTCCTGCTGGAAAAAATAATTCCCCAGAGTAAAGCCGTAGACGACTACGAAGTTATTCACGATTTTGAGCATATCGGTCAAAAAGTAATGCTCCTGAATGCACGGGAAATACTTCGCCAAGATAATCGCCAGGAGGTAATCCTGCTAGCCATCGAAGACATCACTTACAGTAAGCAGCTCGAGCAAGAAACGAAAGATGCCGAAGCAAAGATTAATAGCATTCTTGAAAGGCTCGTTGGATCATCCATGCGAATATCTGGCGGAACGGCACCTCAGGAGCCTGAGACAAAGCGCAAATCGTAAAATCTCTTCAGAATGAACATTAGAAAAGAGGCACCTATGTGCCTCTTTTCTATGAGTTGGACTAAGAACTGAACGGAAAGGAAGACGTCGCGGTGGTGTAGCATACTAACTAACAAAGTATTGAACTCGAACTAGGGACTATAGAACAAGATATTCTTAACTCGATCTGCTACATCTAGGAGCTACTTTATATCCTCCCATGTCTTCCGATTTCGATAATATCAGATCATCAGAGTGGAAATCAAGTCTTTTTTTTCAGCCAATGCGCTCAATAGTAACGATTGAGTTCTGAAGCCAGCGACGGCTTAATTAAGGCGTTTTTGGATGAAAAATTCCTGGGGCCGTGCTATAAGTGACATTAGAAATATTCTAATTAATCTTGATATGTCGCCAAAAAATCCTAACTTACGTAACTAGAATTCATTCCTTTCAATATCGACAATCTCATGAGGCGATAATTCATAAATCCAGTCGGGATTGATCGGCTTACCATAGTGGACTTCGTGCAGTTTCTCGCCCCTAATGAGTGGATTGTCCAATAACAGAAAACTTTTCGCGTCCTCCCTGTCCAGCCCCTGCGTGGTTACCTCCAAGACAACTAATTCTTCTGGGGGAACTCCCTGAGTCTCACTTGCGCAGAATTTGGCATATCGAATACTGTCGCTCAGACTAACAACCTTATTATTCTCAAATTGGAGCGGGCTAGGTTTAAGCCCTTCCTTTTTGATTTGTTCGGCCCCTGCTCTAGTCGTGGCGTGGAAAAGGGCTCCGGGTAACCGAGAGTGGTAAATCTGTTCAATTGATTGTGCCTCCTGGTCGGCCCCCTTCATCATGTCATCAGCCCATCTATCCAATCCAGCCAGAAACTCATGCAAAGCATCTAGATCAAATTTTTCTACTTCGGTTGCCCTGATAGGAAGGTCGGGAAATGAAAATCCGCCTTCTTGATTGTCTGGGGTTTCGCTGTTTTCGCTCATTAACTTGAAGTGTAACAAAAAGCTCCTTTCGGAGCTATTTTAAATTATTCCTGGGGCGAGTGATGGGGCTTGAACCCACGACCTACGGTACCACAAACCGTCGCTCTAACCAACTGAGCTACACCCGCCATATATTGGCGCTGGGATTTGAACTTTCAACTTTAGAACTTTACTCTATTTTGAGGGAAAAATCCAGTCCCGTAGGTACGATTTCACTTCAACTAGAGTGTCATTCTCTGGCTTGACCAGAGAATCGCTGATAGATCCTCCGATCAAGTCGAAGGATGACAACCCTAAGATTTTTTGAAATTGAAATACATGGTGCCCCGAGCAGGATGGTCGCGCAAGCACGACCTCCCTGTGGTGCTCGGCTCAAATGACTATGAATAGTCCCTTGAGCCTGTGCTCCTCGTACACCGACCTGCGAATGCAATGGTCGCAGGTTCGAATCTGATTCTGGAATACATGGTGCCCCGGGCAGGATTCGAACCTGCGACCATTGGCTTAGAAGTCCACTGCTCTATCCAGCTGAGCTACCGGGGCATACCGCTTGAACG
>JBBSBR010000019.1:0-14819 GCA_038251135.1 Candidatus Saccharimonadia bacterium
ATGGAGGGCCATCTGGGATTCGAACCCAGGACACGGGGATTAAGAGTCCCCTGCTCTAACCAACTGAGCTAATGGCCCGCAAAGATGTATAACTGGTGCGCTCGGAGGGACTTGAACCCCCGACACCTTGGTTCGAAGCCAAGTGCTCTATCCACTGAGCTACGAGCGCGTATTACCATGATACTACGCAGACCCATCAAGAACGAGGGTGATAAGGCGCTTAAGCAACTTCACTTTTATAGCATATTACGCGGGGTTACTCAAGTGGTATTGGGTCTGGTATAGTGGGGTATAGTTATTACGTTTAGTTTAGAAGGACTACCAATGGACATCAAGCCACCTGCACGACCAGAACCGAAGCCCGAAGATTCGAACCCGACAATTACACCCGAGCAACCGGCCGTCGAGCCAACCCCTGATATGGATACCGCCGAACCGGTACAGAGTACCCCCACCACTCCGGTCGTACCAGTGACAACGCCAGCTCCCGAACCAGTAGTAACCGAGACTCCGGTAGATCCACCGGAAACAACAGCTAACCCAACACCACAGGTTGCGCCCGTAGCTGCAGTGACTACTGTCGCCTCCGAGAACGGCAAAGGCTCCAAGATGGCCTTGATCGTGCTAGTTACAGCCTTAATCTCTGCGCTCGTCGCCGGACTGGCTGTCTATGCCTGGCAGACCAGCAGTAACTCCGCCACAACCGATACCACCAATCAGCAGATAACGGACCTGAAGGCTCAAAACGCCACCTTGACCCAAGATAATACTACTCTGACATCACAGAACAAGGCCCTGACCGCTCAAGTCGCGAAGCTGTCGACCGCAACACCCACACCGACTCCGACGCCATCGGCGACTCCCAAGCCAACAGCCAGCCCGGCCAAGCCATAGCTTTACCGTCTAGCAAACAAACGACCCGCAAGGGTCGTTTGTTGAATTGTACAAAAATGGTGCGCCTGAAGGGAATCGAACCCCCGACACCCAGTACCGGAAACTGGTGCTCTATCCACTGAGCTACAGGCGCAAATTTTGGCCGGACCGACGCATCCAAGCTATTATACGGCAGATGCCGGTAAAGTTGGCTATCGGAGCGCAAGCGATTTGGCTGATTTACATGTTCGGGGTAGACTAGAGGCATGCAAGAAGCCAATGAAGCCTCCAAAACCGCCCTCGAAAACAGCGTTGCCTGGTACCTGTCCGACCGGCTGCAGGACGCGGGTACGCCGATCGCCACCAAGAAATACCTCACCCCGGAGAATCTCCTGGTCTATCTGACGCGCTGCAATGTCGCCGAATCCAGCGTACCGCGCGTGAAAGTACAGATATTTGAGCGCATCAGCGGCGGCGTCCGTGAGTCGGCCTACCAACTGTTTGACGATCACCGCTTTACCAAGTATCAGAATGAAATGGTCTTCGGCACATCCGCCTCCGGCGCCGACGGTACCGTAACCGCCCCTGTAGATCAGGCAGAGGCCGACCACCTCTTAGAGCTGCTCAACAGCCTTCAGACTGCCCGTCAGACATTATAAGTATTGCATTTTTGTGGATAATAGTATGTAATGGTGTCTAGCCTCAACGCTAGCTCCGTTTCCATTCATATTCGTTCTAGCCGGAAGGAGTGCCAAGATGACCGATGACCCGATCGAGACTCTCGCCAAAGAGATTCTGGGTAAGATCCAGCCACCGATGGCGGCTCCTTCGCCGGACGTTAATCCGAGTGATGCAACGGTGGCTTTCGCCAAGGCCGCGGCTCGGTTCATGCTGGATGACGCGCAGGGTCTGGTTGATGTCGACGAGGCCGTCCGCCGGGCCGTCGCCTCCATGCTTCACCCGGAGGGCACGGCTGAGCGCCGCGGTATCAGCCGACATCCGCTCACCGGGCTGCCCGACAAGGCATCCTATCTGGAGCTCCTGCCGACATTCGAGACCAACAAGCTCTACGCCATCATCAGCATTGATGCCAACGGCCTCAAGCTGATCAACAAAGAGCTCGGCCATCATTTCGGCGATGCAATCCTGATCGCCGTCGCCCGTACGCTGACCGTCGTCGCGAAGCAGTTTGGCGAAGCGAACGTCTTTCACCTCAGCGGCGATGAGTTTGCGGCCTTCGTACCGATGGATTCGGCTCAAAAATTCATCGATACAGAGATTGCGCTACTCAACGGCTACTTCGCCCAAGAGCAGATCGAGAACGGGCGCAGTGACGCGCAATCGCGCAACGGCGTGGTCGCAACAGCTAAGATTCGGGGGGTGCTCGGGCGCAAATCCGGCATTACTGCCGGATACGGCCCCAATGAAGAGGCGGCCGAGCGCATGCTCAGACTCAATAAGGCCTTGCACTACAGCACCGTGCCGCTTGTCAAAGGTCTAGTCCAAAGACTGCGTAACAGAATGCAGAATCAATCAAATTCCGGTCCCTAGCGATCCTCGGACCGCTCGCCCATCGGCAGAACCTGCCGATGGGCGCTTTCTTTGACTTGCGATAGCGAAGAAGCTCGAATTCAAGGCGGTTGTTTGTGACATGCCCAGCATTGTGACATAGATCACATTACAATTGAGGCCAAAAGGGTTATGCTAGAGACTAGAAACACGAAGTGAGGATGCATTGGCACGGCTAAATAAAGTTTGGCCCCTGGGGATATCCAAGGACCACGATAGTATTGCCTTAATTGGGCGTATTTCCGTGGCCTTTCGGCGCCACCTGACACTGGGCCACGGCCACGGTCGAAATTTCGTTCTGCGCGAAGAAGGTCCGGTGATTACCCTCCCCCTCGGCAAGAACGAAGACGCCCAGCACATTGTCGATCCCAGGTTGGCAAACGTTATGCGTACCGGCATACTCACCTATTCGGTACCGGTTGAAGGCCGCCTGCAGTTGCGCGTGGCGGTTCACGAACACGACGACGAGCTAAACGTCTGGGAGGTGCCGTCGCTCAATAATCACCTGACCGGCACGGGCATGGTGGTGCCGGAGTACCGCCACGACGGTCAGTACGTCCTCTACAGCACCGACCGGCATCTGCGCGTCTCGATGACCAAGAACCTCGTGGCCTGGCACACAGTCGACCAGCTCCTGATCTCACCCCGGCCGGGCTGGTTCGACCGCAATGATCTGAAGCTGGTCAACGTGGCTAGCATCGACCGCGGAATATTCGTCCTCTACGAGAGCTCGCACGTCGCCAAAGACCAGGTCACCGTCAGTTTAGGCGGAGCACTGTTTGCCGCCGACAACCCGTCCCGCCTCCTGTGGCGCAGCGACGATCCGCTCTGGGAAGAGACCTCTCCGGTGCGTGACGAAAAACGTATCCTGGGCGCCGTGGTCGAGGCTCGGGATTTCACCCTGTACCTTACGAGCCGCACCGAACAGCTCATAACCATCACCCTGCCCAAGCCTTTCGCCGAGAAGATTCCCCGATCATCAGGCACCAAACTTCACCGCCACCCCAAAAACCCGATCCTGTCGCCGACTACGTACGAATGGGAATCCGAAGCCGTCTTTAACCCCGCTGCTTTCATCCACGACAATCGCGTCCATCTGCTCTACCGGGCGATCGGACCGGACGGCGTTTCGAGAATCGGTTATGCTTCGAGCGCCGACGGAATCCACTTCGATGAGCGCCTCGACCACCCGGTCTACACGCCAACCTATGGCATCGGTATGCCCGATCCGGCGAACGCGACGGGCGCCCGCACCTACAACCGCGAGCTGAACCCGTCGGGTGGCGGTTGGGCCGGCTGCGAAGACCCCCGAGTGATCGTCATAGAGGATCGAGCCTACATGTCGTTCGTGGCTTTCGACGGCTGGAACTTTATCCGTCAGGCGCTTACTTCAATCCCGCTGACAGGCATCGTCGAGAAGCGCTGGGACTGGAAGAAGCCGGTACTTATCTCACGCCCCGGTGAGACTCATAAGAACTGGGTGATCTTTCCCGAAAAAATTAACGGTAAATACGCAATTCTGCACGGCGTCAGTCCCAAAATACACATCGAATATATCGACAGTCTCGATGAGCTTGACGGCCAAACCTACATCCAAAGCCTGCCCTCGCACGGCGGTGCCGGCTACCATGACGCCAGCCGCCAGGACCACTGGGACAACCGCGTCCGCGGAGCCGGTGCGCCGCCGCTCAAAACCCCCATGGGCTGGCTGCTGCTCTACCACGCCACCGACCGCCGCGACCCCGGCAAGTACAAGCTGGGGGCGATGTTGCTCGATCTGGCCGATCCCACCAAAGTTTTACACCGCAGCGATTACCCCCTGCTGGAACCCGACGAATGGTATGAAAATGACGGCAAGCCCGGCGTGGTCTACACCTGCGGCGCAGTGATCGTGGGTGAAAACCTGATCGTCTATTACGGCGGCGGCGATAAGCGTATTGCCGTTGCCCGAACCAACGTCATGACCTTTTTGAAGGCTCTGGCCGAGGGTACGGCCACCGAGCTCAAGCCGGTTGATCTTACCGATCAGCACGAGATGAGCGTACACTAGCATTACCGTTTAACGAGAGTCACCAACAACCGATGTTTAGCGTTCGCCGTAATCCTGCCGATCCCTTCATTACCCCGGACATCCAGATGCCCTGGCGGGCGGTCGGAGCCTTCAACCCGTCGCCGACGTGGCTGGGCGATACGCAATACGTCCTCTACCGGGCCGCCACCGCGCCCGCACTCTTTGCCGGGGTGACGCTTGAGCTGTCGACCGTCGCCATTGCCAGCAGCGATGCCGGCGGAGCCTTTGGCCATCACCGCCAGCTGATCATGCCGGAGCATGATTGGGAGAAGTACGGCTGCGAAGATCCGCGCGTCACCAAAATCGACGATACGTACTATATTTTCTATACCGCCCTATCGCTCTATCCGTACACGGCCGAGGGTATCAAAGTGGCGGTCGCGACGAGCAAGGATCTTCACTCAATTGAGGAGAAGCACCTCGTCACGCCCTTTAACGCCAAGGCGATGACGCTGTTTCCGGAGCGCATCAACGGCAAACTCGCCGCTATTCTGACCGTTCATAGCGATCTGCCGCCGTCGCGTACCGCCATTGCCTACTTCGATACGCCCGAAGACATCTGGAGCCCAGAGTATTGGGACGAGTGGTACGCCAATCTCGATCAGCATACGCTGGAGATCAGACACAATGAGTCCGACCATGTAGAGGTCGGCGCGGCCCCCGTCAAGACTGCCGACGGCTGGCTGCTGGTATATTCCCATATCCAAAATTACTTCTCCGACGACAAGATTTTCGGTATCGAAGCCGCTTTGATTGATCTGAACGACCCGCAGCGGATTATTGCGCAGACCAACTTCCCCTTTATGGTGCCCGAGACCAGTTATGAACGCTACGGTCGATTACCAAACATCATCTTCCCCTCCGGCGTCGAACGCGACGGCGACAAGCTCTGGGTTTACTACGGCGCTACCGATACCGTATGCTGCCGAGCCGAACTGAACCTGCCGGCGTTACTGGCCAGTATGTCGCCCGACGGTTCAGTCCGCCAGCACGCCAAGCGCTTCGAGGGCAACCCCATCCTGTCGCCGATACCCGAGCACGAATGGGAGTCCAGTCACGTGCTAAACCCAACCGCGGTCGAGGTCGACGGTGATGTCCATATCCTCTACCGAGCCGTAGGGCCGGCCAACACCTCGGTTATCGGCTACGCCCGCAGTCATGACGGCTTTACGATCGACGAGCGTTTGCCCGATCCCATCTACGGCCCGCGGGCCGATTTTGAGCAAAAACATGCCGGTTCAACTGATAATTCGGGCTGTGAAGACGCACGCGTAGTACGCATCGACGACCGATTAATAATTACCTACACCGCCTACGATAGCGTGGTTGCCCCGCGGGTGGCCTCGAGCTCGATAGCCGTCGATGACTTCCTGGCTCACCGTTGGGACCGCTGGTCGGAACCGAATCTGATCTCGCCCGAGGGCATCGACGACAAGGACGCCTGCGTGATTCCCGAAAAGATTAAGGGTCAGTATATGCTGCTCCACCGCATCGATCATCACGTCTGCGCGGACTTCGTCGACGACCTTGATTTTACGGATCACAAAATCACCCGCTGCATTCAGATCTTCGGGCCGCGGCGCGGTATGTGGGACTCAAACAAGGTCGGTATTGCCGGTCCTCCAATCAAGACCAAGGCAGGCTGGGTGCTGTTCTATCACGGTATCACTTCAGAAGGGGCTTACTGCCTGGGAGCCGTACTTTTGGACGCTACCGACCCGACTCAAGTAATCGGCCGGACGTCGCAGCCCATCATGAGCCCGGTGGAGCCATGGGAGCGCGAAGGCTGGATCAGCAACGTCGTCTTCCCCTGCGGCCAAGTAGTTCGCGACGGCATTGTCTACCTCTACTACGGCGGTGCCGATCATGTGGTTGGCGTCGCTACGATCACGATCGACGAGCTCCTAGCCAACCTCCACCTGTAATTCCCGGTACCGAAATCCGCCCGTCGGCAATATCTGCCGGCGGGCGGTTAGTTTGAGTGAATTTCACCGATTATTTGGCGGCGCTCAAGACTCCGTCGCGAAGCACGAACGTCTGATCGGTCTGGCCGGCAATTTCTAAGTCATGGGTGACGGCTATAATGGTCGTCTTTTCGGAGCGTGCCAGCTTGTGCAGCAACTCCACGATCATCTTGCCGGTCTGGGTGTCGAGATTACCGGTCGGCTCATCGGCCAGAATCAGTTTCGGCCGGTTAGCCAGCGACCGCGCTATAGCGACCCGCTGCTGCTCGCCGCCCGACAACCGGCCCGGCTTCCGCGCCTGCTTGGTAGCGTCGAGCCCGACTTGGGTCAGCAGCTCTTCGGCGCGCTTACGGCGCTGAGCAGCCCCAACGCCAGCAAACTCCATCGGCATCATGACGTTTTCAAGCGCCGTTAAATTCGGGATGAGGTTATAACTCTGAAAAATAAACCCGATGGCGCTGCCCCTGTAATTGGTCAGGGCATGGTCGCGATACTTAGTAATATCGTCGCCGCCGACTTCGATCTTGCCACTCGTCGGGCGATCTAGGGCACCGAGCAAGGCCAAGAGGGTGCTCTTGCCGCTTCCGCTTTTGCCGACGATCGAAACGAATCGTCCGTCGCCGACTTCGAAACTAACATCTTTGACTGCGACGACTTTCGTGTCCCCGGACGAGAACTGCTTGGTGACGTTCGATACTTTCAACATTATTCTGCCCTCATTACTTCGGCCGGTCGAACTTTTGATATAAGCCAGGCAGGTATGGCGCTGCCGACTACCGCGATTACGATGGCGGCGAGCAGCCCCCAGAGCAGAATCTCCCAACCGACGGTTGTTTGAATGTTGGTAATACTCGTTCCGGCTGCACGGAAGGCTCTTCCGAATCCGCGCCCGTTGGTCGAAGCCGCAGTCGCAGCTTGTGCGCTGTTCGCCACCAGCAGCTTCGTTACGGGGTTGCCGGCAATCACGCCGATCACAAATCCGATCCCGGCTCCCATGAGCGTAAAGGTAACGGCCTCTACCATAAACTGAGCGGTGATTTTGAGGTTCTGAGCGCCGATCGCCTTCATGACGCCGATTTCCCGACGGCGCTCACGCACGATCATAAGCATCGTCAGCAGGATGATGGCCGCGCCAGCACCGACAGCCCCGATTAAACTGTACAGGGAAATACTCTTAATATTATCCAGCGGGGCCAGAGCCTGGGCCGAGGTATCCTGCTGGCTGACGACGTCGGCGACGGTCGTTCCAAGTGTGTTCTTGATGGCGGTTGTCGTGCCTTCGAGGTTGGTGATCGAATCGACCTGGACGGTGGCACTAGAGATTACTCCCGGTTGCTGGCTAAGCCGCTGAACGGCGGCGATTGGCATCAGCAAGCCGCTATTTGAGAAGGTGTTACCGGCATCGAAAATACCGACTACCTGGATAGCCGTGCCATAAGCCGTAAAGGTGGAGCCGACCTTGAGGTTGTTCTTGGTTGCCAGATCCTGTCCCACAAGGGCGACATTGGTGTCGGACTTGCCGTCGAAGCTCTGACCACTCGTAATCTTGACGGTTCCACCGCCACCACCGCCGCCCGGGCCTCCGCCCAAAGTGCTGACGCTGCTTGGATCATTGGTTCCGGTGACCGTTACCGGCAAGGTGAAATTTGCTTCTGCGGCAGCATTACCGCCCGGTCCACCCGCACCGCCGCCGCCAAAACGACGGCCGATCGTCCCGGGATCAATCGAGGATACCAGATTGGTATTGCTAGACGTCAGCCGGTCCTGAAGGGTGGTCGTAACGCTCACGACATGAGCCGTTGCCGATACTTTGGCGATCTCATCCGCCGTTAGCGGCGTACCGCCGCCTTGAAATCCCCGCGCGCCGGCCGGCGATACGGAAATCGTATTGCCGATCGATGACTTGACGGAGTCAATCTTTGCCTGAACTGCTTGCCGGGCGATGAGCATCGTAATTGCCAATCCGATACTCAGCCCCAAAATGATCACAATCGAAAATGTCCGAATACCGTTGCGAAAGGTGTTCCGAACGCCGCGCGAGATGACGCCCATAGTTTAAGTCCCGTATTTAGTTGTTGCTAAGCCAAGCGTAGGCTTAGATTCTGAGAAAGAGCTTAAGCCGTCACCGAAACCAGACTCTCGAGATATCGCTGAGCATCAAGCGTGGCGCGGCATCCGCTACCGGCCGACGTGATGGCTTGACGATAGACCGGATCCTGCACGTCGCCGCAAGCAAAGACGCCCTCGATGCCGGTCGCTTGGCTGGCGCCGGTCGTGACAATATATCCGGCCGGGTCAAGCTCAAGCTGGCCTCGAACTAGCTCCGTATTGGGCGTATGCCCGATGGCGACAAACAACCCTTCGGCCGCCAGAGTCGAACTCACGCCCGTATCGGCGTTCCTCAAACGCAGCCCGGAGATTTTTTCTTTCCCGTCGATCCCGGTAACTTCTTCCCCGAGCCGCCAGAAAATCTTGAGATTGGCCTCGGCCCGATCCTGCATAATCCGGCTCGCCCTCAACTCCGTACGCCGATGCACAACCGTTACGCTGTCGGCATGGTTAGTCAGAAAAAGGGCCTCCTCCAAGGCCGAATCTCCACCCCCTACTACCGCTACGGCCTTGCCCCGAAAGAAGAATCCGTCGCACGTCGCGCAAGTCGACAGGCCCCGATTAGCCCAATCCCATATACCCGGTAGCGGCAACATATTAGGCTTGGCGCCGGTCGAGATTATCAGTGACGCTGCCCGAAACACCTCCTTGCCAACCCGGACTGTAAATGGCCGCTGCGTCAGATCGATCTGGGACGCGCGCTTCCCGACAATCTCCGTTCCGAAACGTACGGCCTGTTCGCGCAGCCCCGAAATTAGCTCCGGCCCCGTGATTGACGCAGGAAAGCCAGGGTAGTTCTCGACCTCAGTTGTATTCATGAGCTGGCCACCCGGCAGATCGTTATTGGCGATCGCCTCACCCTCTAATAGCAGGGGCTCCAGACCGGCGCGCGCGGCATATATCGCCGCCGTTAATCCGGCCGGCCCCGAACCCACGATGATGACTTTGTGCTGATTCATAGCGCTGCGTCTAAGGCCGCCGCTAGCCGATGCGGGTCAAGCGTACCCACCGCCTCAAAGATTGTCCGGCCACCTCGGAGTAAACGGACGGTGGGGAGGCCACCGATACCGAGCTTACCGGCCAGCTCGGGCAGATCTTCGATATTTAGCTTTAAAAGTTCTACGCCTGACCGCTCGGCGGCCGCCTCGACAATCGGATCAATAATCTTACAAGGTACGCACCAGGGCGCCCAAACATCGAGCAATACTAACCCGGCCGATTTTTCCACAACCGTTTCGTAATTATCCGCGGTGATCGTTTGTGCCATCTTACCCTCCTGCTTGTGGATATCTAGTGTTGTTTTACTGTTGACGTGCGCTATATGCGGCGTCCATACTGCTAATGTTAACACATGTAGCGTACAAATAAAGTGTAACCACGCTAAATACCGGACTAAGGAGGGAAACCAATGTCATTAGCCACGCAAAATAAGCAGCTACCGGCCGAATCGGCCGCGCAGCAGCGGGAACTCGAAAAGATTTATGAAATCGGACGGGCTATCCCGCCGGTCCCGACCGACCTGATCGACCCGCAGTTCAGTGAGAATGCCTGGTATATCGGCCAGACCCGCTACGCGCGGCGCGATGCAGCCGGCAAACCGATCGAGACGCCGCGCGAGGTACTGTGGCGCGTTGCCTACAATGTAGCCACGGCCGAGCGGCTCTATGCCAAGTCGCCGCAGAAAGCTCATCTGGAGGCCGCGCGAACCTTCTATAACCTGATGGCCAACCAGGAATATATTGCCAACACGCCGACCATGCTGAATGCCGGTAAGCCCAACCAGCAGCTGTCGGCCTGTTTCGTCCTGCCCGTCGAAGACAGTCTGAATTCAATTCTTGCCTCGGCCACCGACATGGCGCTCATCCACAAAAGTGGCGGCGGGACGGGATTTTCCTTCAGCCGGCTGCGCCCCAAAGGCGATGTAATTTCTACATCAGGCGGTACGACGACCGGGCCGATCGCCTTCATGCAAACCTACAACGACATTACCTCGAGTATCCGTCAGGGCGGCGTCCGCCGGGGGGCCAATATGGGCATCCTGCACTATACCCACCCGGACATTCTGCTGTTTGCCGTCTATAAGGTCGATGAGTTCTCGCTGACCAACTTCAACATTTCGGTAACGGTCGACGAAGCCTTCTACGAAACGGTGAGGCGCGACGCCGCAGCCTTGCCACCGGATTACGAAGATGCTTTCGACTACGCTTCACTCATCGCGGAGTTGAAGGAGGCGCACCAGACGCGAGATCTCGACCTCAAAATCGTGCAGCTCGACGCGGCCGTCGCCAAACTGCGCGCCTGGACCGACGAAGCTGATCCCGAGCATGGCTACGAGCTCATCAACCCCCATACCAAAACCGCCGTCGGCCGCTTAAACGCCAAGAAAGTCTATGATCTGATTACCCGACTCGCTTGGCAGTACGGCGACCCGGGCATGATCATGATTGACCGCATCAACAACTCGCGCGCCAATCCCACTCCCCAGCTCGGCCAGATTGAAGCCACCAATCCCTGCGGCGAACAGCCGCTCCTCCCCTACGACGCCTGCACGCTGGGCAGTATCAACGTGGCAAAATTTGTGGCCAGGGACGACTTCGACTGGCCCCGGCTGCGCACGACAATTCATGCTGCCACCCGCTTTCTAGACGACGTGCTGGATATGAATGAATACCCGATCGAACAGGTGCGCCGTACCACCCGAGCCATCCGCCGAATCGGACTTGGCATCATGGGTTTTGCCGATGCACTGCTGGCACTCAATATCGGCTACAACACCGACGAGGGCGTGGCAACGGCGGAGAAACTTATGAAGTTCGTCCAGGAAGAGGCTGACCGCGCCTCGGTTGAGCTGGCGCGCGGGCGCGGCGTCTTCCCGGCCTTCGCCGGCTCCATTTACGATCGCCCCGGTGAGATTCGCCCCCGCAACGGCGCCCGTACCACCATCGCGCCAACCGGAACCATCGCGATGCTCGCCGATTGCTCAAGCGGCTGTGAACCGCTCTTTGCCTTAGCCTATGCGAAGAATACCATCGAAGGCAAACGCATCTTCCAGACCTCGCCTTATCTGCAGGCGGCGCTCGCGGAGCGCGGTCTGGACACGGAGGATATTCTGCAGAAGATCCAAGACAACGGCGGCAGCGTGCAGGGACTCGAAGAAATACCGGATGATATTCAGCGGGTGTTCGTGGTAGCCGGCGACATTACCCCGGAATGGCACTTAAATATCCAGGCTGCCTTTCAGCGTTTCACCGACAATGCCATATCCAAGACTATCAATTTCGCCAATGATGCCACCGTGCAGGACGTGCGCGACGCCTACTGGCTGGCCTATGAATCCGGCTGCAAGGGCATTACCATCTACCGTGACGGGTCGCGCGAGAAGCAGGTTCTCGAAACCAAAAAAGACGGCTCCTACTATGACCAACTGGCGGGCAAAGCGACAGCGGCCGTAACCGTCAAGGGCCGCCCGGCGATTCTGACCGGCCAGACCTACAAGATCGCTACGCCCATAGGCAGCGCCTTCGTCTCAATCAATGAAGATCCCGATGGCAATATCTTTGAGGTTTTCGTTAACGTCGGCCGTGCCGGCTCGGACATTACGGCTGACGCCGAGGCCATCGGCCGCCTTATTTCGCTGGCCTTTCGTATCCCCTCCACGTATTCCTCGGACCAGATAGCCCAAAACGTCGTCGAACAGCTCTCCGGTATCGGCGGCTCGTCTTCGGCCGGGTTCGGACCCCAGCGCGTGCGTTCGCTGGCCGACGCGGTCGCCAAGTCTATCCGCGAGCACGAAAACGCCAGAGCCGGTACCGCGAAAGCCTTCGATACGCCCGTCATGGCTTCGGCATTCGATAACAAGCCAACCGCCAATCAAGTTGATTTCTGCCCGGATTGCGGTACGGCCGCCCTGCGTTTCATCGAGGGCTGCCAGAAATGTGAAGCCTGCGGCTTCAGTAAGTGCTAAATCATGAGCCAGCCGCACGCTCAAACCGCCAAAGGCCTAACCATCGTCTACACCGGCGACGGTAAAGGTAAGACTACGGCCGCCATGGGTCTCGCCCTCCGCGCCTCCGGTTACGGACGGAGGATTCTCGTGATCCAATTCGTGAAAATTTGGTTCACCGGGGAGAAAGCCGGATTTGAACACATCCCGAACGTCGAGTTCATCCAAGCGGGTAAAGGTTTCTACAAGATTATGAACGATCAACTCGCACCCGAGGAGCACATCAACGCCGCCCGCGGGGCGCTGGATCTGGCCCGCACCAAGATCGCCAGCGGCAACTACGACGTGGTGGTTCTCGACGAGATCATCGGCAGCATCACCGGCGGCCTTCTGGAACTTGAAGCCGTGCTCAAGCTGATCGACGACAAGCCGCCCAATCTCGATTTGGTCCTCACCGGTCATCGGGGACGCGAACTGCCAACACTGCTCGACCGCGCCGATCTGGTCACGGAGATGGTCAAGATCAAACACCCGTACGATGCCGGCATATTGGCCAAAGAAACGATCGACTACTAACCAAGGAATCCCAGCATGAAGACTCGCACCAAGACACTTGTAATCGCCACCATCCTGCTGGCTGTTGCCGCGGGCATCGTGACCGCCGCCGCCCTCGCTCCGGTACGCGGTGCCGTTCAGTCTGCCCAAGCCAAGCCGGCACCATCGTCATCTGATCTCAGTTACCAAGGCGTCGACGGCCAGACGGCCCTTGAGCTGCTCGTCGTCAAGGCCGCTGCCCAGATAAAGGGCACGGGTGCCAATGCCTACGTCACCGCCATCAACGGACGGATTGCCGATGAGTCCAAGAAGGAATACTGGGCGTTATATATTAATGACAAGCTGGCCGACGTTGGAGCCGGCAGTTACGTCACCAAATCCGGCGACCAGATTCGCTGGCATATCGAAACCTACTAGGAGGCTATCGTGAAAATACGCAATGCCTATCTGGCGGCCGGCTTACTGGTAGCGGCAGCCGCAACCTGGCGCATAATCAATTGGCAGACCATGCTGGCTCCGAATCTGGAGCTTGTCACCACCTCCGCGGTGCTGGCGGCCGTTTTTCTACCCCGCCGGTTTGCACTGGCCGTTCCGCTGACGGCAATCGTCGTCTCCGACGCCGTTATCGGCAACTCCCCCATCCTGCTATTTACCTGGAGCGCTTGGGCGGTTATCGGTCTGGCAGCACTGTTGCTCAAGCCCCTGCGGCCACGCCCAAAACTCCTGCTACTAGCCGGCTTTGGCGGTGCCATCGCTTCGTCGCTCTTCTTCTTTGCCTATACCAACTTCGGCGTCTGGCTCATCGGCGGGCTCTACCCGCACACTTTGAACGGGCTGCTCGCAAGCTACGTTATGGGACTACCGTTCTACCGGACGATGATCATCGGGAATTCACTGCTCGTACCGCTCGGCCTGACACTGGCATTGGCTATCAGCAAAGTTGCCTCAGCCGTTGACACGCGCTTGCCAAAGCCTCAAAGTTAGGGTATTGGATGTTTGTCGGGAGCACTTAACCAATGGCTAAATCCGCCCAATCGCCGCCCAGCCAGTATCTGTCGCCTCAGGCACAAGAAGCGATCGAGCTCCAATCGAATGATTTAAACCTGGCCTTGCTCACCGGAGCCTTGGGCGGACTTGGTTTCTATATCAATACTTTCTTAATCCATCGAGTCAATCCCGTGCCAATCCTGGGTGCCAATTCTCTGGCTCGGCCGGTTTTAGGCTTCGCGGCGCTCATCATCTTTGTGTTATTTTGGATCACATTCAACAAGTCACAAAACGAAATGCTCAGCCCCAGCCGACTCGGGTTAATCTTCAACTCAGCCGTCTTGAGTTTTGCGACCGCGATACTAGGCACGGCCCTGCTCGCCCTGTTTACCGTGGCTATGGACAACGCCTTCAGGGGGCTTAAATTCGACATTATAACAGCATCACTAATTATTGCCGGGGCGATTACCGCCGTAGCCTATATGGTGATGAGCTACGCTTCGAGCATAACCATTAGGCGAATCTATGAGATGCTGATGATTATAATGTTCGGCGGTATCCTCATCAGCGCCATCGCGGTGGATACGCCTGATTGGTACAAAGTCTACCTGAGTGCCCTGGGCATGACGTCGGCCGGCCCCATGGCCAAACTCTTTAATTTCTCACTGATATTTGCCGGGGTTATGCTGATCGCCCTGGCAAACGTATTGTTCCGCAGCGTCCGTGAATTCTACATCAACCATCCTCA
>JBBSBR010000020.1:0-14634 GCA_038251135.1 Candidatus Saccharimonadia bacterium
ACCTTGCCATTCAAATATCACTACTCTGCCAATGAGGAGCTGATCGCTATGGTCCAGAAGCGTTTGCGACTGGCCGCGATCGGCCTGCTCGCGTTCGTGTCGCTCACGGTATTTTCGGGTACGGCGCAAGCCGACCAGACAAACCCGCCCACCGGTCTTTCAGCCGTTCGGCTCGACGAGAGTCATTACCAGGTTAGCTGGACCGCTCCGGTAGCTCCCGTAGCACCGGTCACCAGCTACTTGCTCCAGCTCGACGGCCAGACTGTGGACGTCTTTAAGCTGCAGCGGGGAAGTTTGCCGACCAGTTATTCGGTCAGCGATCTTGAACTGCGGCGCGGCGGGCAATTGACTGTGCGCGCGACTTTGGGAACCGGGTTAATCACACCCCCATCCAGTCCATTTAGCCTGCCGGCGCAGCCCGGGGCAGCGCCCGTCGATCCGATTGTTCCAGCCGCCACGGCGTCGGGACCAAGCGCCTACAATCAGAATAACTTCGGCAACGGTCTGATCGCGCCGAAGTATACCGATACCAACACGCCGACGCCGTTTGAAGCCTACGGTCTGTCCGCCGGTTTCGCCAACATTATCGATACCTACGGAACGAGTCCGAAAGACTTGTTCAACGGCGTTATAAACACGCTCGCGGTCATGCTCTGGTACATGCAGATCATGGTGGTGTTGGGCTCAAGCATCTTTCTGCTCTGGGCGCTCAACCGACGGCTGTATGCCGGCGTGGGGGCGGCCGTAGCGATGGTGGTTCAGAGCTTCAACGCCAGTCTGCTGCATAACGACTTGGTTCTGATCGCAGCCGCCGGCGTATTGCTGTGGAGTCTGGTAATGTTTTTCCGCAGTCAGAGCGCCGTCATTAGGGGCGGGGCACTGGCTCTGGTCTGGTCGGCAATTAGCCTCGTGTTTGTTGGAAACGCCAACTGGTTGGTGACCAACGGCATCGATGCGCCGCTTACGGGCGTTCAGTTCATAGTCACTGAGATCGATCAGTGGAACATTCCGGGCGATACCGGCAGCGACTACAACTTGAGCGTCGTGCCGACCTACAATGGCAGTCCGCTCGAGCAGGGTATCCGCCGCAACATCAACGAGGATTGGCTCCAGACGGCCTACCCGACGTACTGCCAGATCAATTTCGGCGACGTGAAGTGGGCGACCACCAATTACGTTCCGAACGACAGCAGCCTGCCCAGTTACAACCATTTGACCTTCTGCGAATACCTGCTGAAGGCCGAGGTGGAGAACAACACCGCTGCTTTAGACAAGCTCAAGAGCGGTGACAGCTGGGGCGGCGCCGGCGCCCATCATACGGGTTCGGTCGAGCAGGCAGCGCCGGCAGCGTGGACATTCTTCCAAGGCAAGCAGCCGATTCAGAGAGTGATCTACGCTGGCATTTCGCTGCTGGCAACGTCGCTTCACAGTCTGTTGAAGGTGTCTACGGCCGTCGTAACGGCGTACGTAGTACTGACGCTGGCCTGGGACTTCATTCTGCTCGCATTCTTGCTGGTTGTTTCGCCGATTCCTTGGATGAGGCAACGGGTGCTGGTTCATCTCCAGGGGATGCTTAACCGCACGTATATTCCGATGTTGCTCATGGCCATCTTCATGATCGCGACGAAGATTTCTTCGTTGCTCTTTACGATCGGGGGCGATCAAGGTTGGTTGATGGTTATGAGTATCCGGGCACTGTTTAGCCTGGTTATGGTCATTGTGGCCTTCCGGTTTGCCTGGGGCAGGTTCCGTCATAAGCGTAACCCGTTTACCGCTTCCCACTCCTTCAAGGCAGTCGGCAGCGGGCCGACAATTCCGGCATCGGCGGCAGCGTCGGCACCGGGATCAGCCGGTTCAAGCAATCCCGGCGGAACCTATGCCTATAACGGTGCCGGTGCGGGCGGAAGTTCAGTACCCAGACCAGCGCCTCCGCCGCCGCCCCAACTCGAACAGCGCCGTGTAATTCATGGCGACGTCGAGAGGGTGGGGACTGAGCCGATAAAGGGTACGGTTGTACCAGTTGGGCGCTCTCCGGAGCGCTCAAGCCTGCCGCCGACACATGTAACTTTGTCCAGGCAGGTTACGTCTCGGCCAGCGGCACCGCGGGCATTGCCGCCCGGCAAGAAGTGATGTTTGAGATACCGCCAACCCGGCCCACGCGAGTGGGCCGGGTTGGCTCCCAACTTGAGTTCTGATTTATATCAGAGTTGAAGCTGGGACATTCCCAGGACCTTGAAAACTCGAGGAGTCATCATGAGTCGCGCCAAGCGCCGGTGGCTGGTTTTAGCCACCATAGTGGCTGCCGTCTTAGTGATGGCAACCTTCGTATACGGCATTACGCAACACCGCAGAAGCTCTGTCACCGCCACTTCGTCCCAACCTCCGAAGCAGTTGAGTCTGCCGTCCGACGTAGAGCTGCCGCCGGCCATTCCGTCGTCAACCGGCGAGAGCAGCATCCCGCTTACTTGCGGGCAAATACTGCCCCGCTCGGCTGTCGACTCGATCGAAAAGGCCAGCATACTCTATGCGTCATTCCCGATGCATGGCGACTACCGCCAGCTGCTTGTTCAACTCAAACCGCTGGTTCTCCCGGCCTTCTACGGGCAGGTGGAGCAAGCTTGGCGAGCCAGCACGGCGCCGCAAGCCTGGGCCCTCAAGGCCCGTACGACCGCCTGCACGGTGGGCGATCAGACAAGTTCCCTCCAAGAGCTTAGAATTACTCTGACAGTCGATGTTCAAAGCGGCGACGGCAGCGTAAGTCCGGTGATCTTGCCCTACAGCGTCTTCGTGGTACGGTTACCGTTGTCGTATGTCGTTGCCGGTATCTGTCCGGCCGGTACATGCGTGAGCCCGGTGGTTGCGCCATGAAGCGCTGGGGGTACGCAGTCGCCCAGGTTTTAGACGGCAACATCATGCCGCTCCTGCGGTTACTGGCGCCATACATTATACCGCCCGCCGTTTTGGGTATTCTCGTCACGGGAGGCTTACTGGCAATCGCTGGTTTCGGAGCTTTCCTAATGACAGGCTCAATTGCTACGCAACAGGCGACCCAGCCGGGTCAATCGTGCCATCAGGAGAGCGTAATTACCGGCGCTATGCCGGTGACGGTGCCGGAAGTCTACCGCCAGATCTTTGTGAAGGCGGCGGCTTCAAGGTCGGTCGACGCCATGCTGCTGACAACAGTCTTCTGGGTCGAGAACGGCCGAAAGTTTAAGGATCCTCCGCCGCCTTATGGCCACGGCAATCCTTGGCCGGTCTCCGGTCCGGGGGCATCAGGTCCGTTTCAGTTCATGCCCGGAACCTGGGTGGCTCATGCTCAAGACGGCAACGGCGACGGCGTCAAGGACGTTAACGATCTAACCGATGCCGCCTACGCTGCCGCCGATTTGCTTGCGCACATCGGAGGCAAGGCGGGTACACCGTTGGGTGATCCCGCCAAGCCCTATGCCTCACCGAGTCTGGTCAATGCGATGGCCACCTACAATGCCGGGCACAACAATTTCTTTAACCCGGAGACCGTCGCCTACGTTCACAACGGCGCTGCGTTTTATCGTCAGCTCCAAACCCAAGCCCCGGTCGGTGCCGGTTCGGGTCAGACCACCATTACGGTGTGCGCTCCGATCGCCCCGGCCAACAACCAAACCTGTACGGGAATTGGTGCGGCGGCCGAGGTGTACCTCCTGGGTTCTGGCTTGGCCAATGAGGTTGCGCACGTAGGACTGCCGGAACAGCTGCAACAGGACGGATTCAGCGTGGTGGTCAATACCGTTCCTGACCGTACGTTGACCGATGCCATTGGTTCGGCGCAGCTCGATGCGAAACGAATGCGTGACGCGCGTGTGATCGTCATCGAATTAGGATCGGCACCGTCGGCCGGCTACGGAAAAACCTTTACGGCCGGCGTTACGGCGCTTATTGCCCAGGTGCGCCAAATCAACCCGGTAGCGCATATCTTCTGGGTTAATCAGACGGCTGGCACGCGGGCTCAGGGCGGATCGCGGAATCAGATTCTGGCCAGTCTCGCACCAGCGCTCGGCTACGAGATCATCAACTGGTTCAATCTGGTTTTTCCGGGGCAGAACCAGTTCGGGGTTCAGCCGGCTGCCAGCAGCAACGGTTGGCTGGCGGGAGATCCGGTACAGGCTCTTCCCAACGCTGCCGGTGCCGCCGCCCTGGGCGGCCTGATCGAGCAGACGGTTCGTCCGCTGCTCGGTACCGTCGACCAGGGGGTTTGTCCGGGCAGTAACGCTCAGGCCAGTCAGGCGGTAGCTTTTGCCCTGGCGAAACTCGGTATTCCGTACCTTTGGGGCGGCACCGGTTTGTCGTATCAGGGCGGACGTTTTGACTGCTCCGGTCTAACTCAGGCAGCTTATCAGGCTGCCGGCATCAAGCTGCCGCGGGTAGCAGCCGACCAGTATGCCGCGGGCGTGGCGGCCGGCCACGAAATTCGAGACCCCAGTCAGCTGCTTCCGGGAGACTTGGTTTTCTTTGGCAGTAAGCAGTACGTCCACCATGTTGGAATATACCTGTACACTGATTCGCACGGCAATCAGTACATGGTCGATGCCCCGAGCACCGGTTCCGTCATCCGTAAGGAGGTTTTCCGAAACACGAATTCCGGACCGGCCAACGGCTGGAACGACTACTACAGCGCTACGCGACCGGCGTAGATAGTTCAATGGCCCGCTCGATCTAGAATCGAGCGGGCCATTATTATGCCTGTTCAGCCGCACGCAATAATCAACGTAAGACGATGCGCAGGTAATCGGTCGGGGTATTTCCGTCGGCCGATGTATATCCACTCGGTCCGACAACGGATGTGGGCCGTTGATTTGCCGGTAGACCGCGAAGCCATGCCGTAAACTGCGCCGTCTGGTCGCTTTTCGCACTCACGCCTTGATCATTGACCGTGAAGACATCGACCTCATGGGTCGTTATCGCGCGAATACCCAGGCTAAACCCTGATGCGGTGCTCAGCATCGACGAGATGTTCGGAGTGAAACAACCCTGAGTTAGGTCGGCCTTCGCAGCATCGGAAAGATGATGTCCCCAAGCTTCGACCTGCTCTGCGGAGAGCCGATCGCAGTTACCGGCCTTCGAACCGGCAACCGACGAACCACCTGTCGGTCTGATAAGCCAGGCCACCAGAATGAGTGGCACCAACCCGACGATTATTAGTGCGAGGACTGCAAAACGATTGCGGGAAAGGTACGACTCGCCGACCGGGTCCTCCGGTCCGCGCACATCCGTTTGCGTCATGAGGACTCCTTAGTTATGGTCGGGGGAATTTTTAATTTATACCACTAATACTATGATATTACAACTGCGCTTGCGTGTATTATGGCCGGCTGCAAGCCGTTCTGGTGCAGTATTGAACCATTGTGTGAATATGCCTTTCTATTTGGATATGGCAGGTATACAATTGTCTGCGTTGTCACGGGATGCGCCTGTGGCTAGTACCAACCGGGAGGCGGCACAATGATCTCCTTTACCTATGCCCAGTTCATAGCAGCTATGGCGGTGCTTCTGGCAGTCTGCCTAGGGATCTTCCTGTACGCCTTCATCAACAAGCGTACCGATGTCGCGGCCAACAACTTCGAGGTCTTTCGCCGCAGTCTCGGCGCAACGCCCGGCATGACAATCGTGGATGATGCTCATCGGAAGGGCGGGGTTTACTACATGAAGCTCCGAAGCGGCACTTTTAGCGGAGAGCTTGAGTTTAAGCCCTGGACCACGCAGGTGGTCATCTACAACAAGGCCGACAATCTGAAGATCACAAAAACGTTCACCGATCTCACTAACGTGGACGTAATCGGTGAATTTTTTGCCTCGATCCACTACCACAATACGCCGCCGCTTCCGCCTGCCAAGGTCGATAAGCCGCCACGCAAAGAGTCGAAGCCGAAAGCGGAGACCATCGATGTCACGCTGAGCGAGGTTTTGGATTCCAGCGGTTCGGGTCGCACAGTCTGATCCGGCCTCATAAAGGCCAATGGCCCCGATCGATTCGCTCGATCGGGGCCATTCTTTATAATAATGTAACTTTATACGTAAAAACCCCCGCCAAAATTGGCAAGGGCTTGTATTTATGATTTCCACGGTGGGATTGCTCCGGTTCGGAGCAATCCCACCGTGGCTAGCGGATCAGGAGGTTGCGGCGTTGATGTTCCAGCTTGGGCCGACCTTGATCTGATGCGCGTGCGCTGCGTCGCTGTAGACGACGAAATGCGCGGTCAGGGTGGCGCTGGGACCGGCAACGGCTAGCGGCACGACGGTCGTACCTCCGGCGACCAGGTTGGTCGTGACGGTCTTGCCGTTGTATGTCACGACGCCGACGTAAAACCGCGTGCTGGCGGGCACCGTGAAGGTAACCGACCCAAGGCTGCAGGTGTTGCAGCCAAAGTGAACGGGTACGTCCATGGACGCCCACGGCGGGCAAACAATCTCAGCGGGCGAACCCACATTTACCTCCGCCGAGGTGCATTTACCGCTCACATAGAGGCAGTACGATGACTGCACCTTCGTGGTGTCGGGAATCAGAGCCGTAGCCGTCTTGCAGGTACCGCCGGTCACGATTACGGCAACGAGCGACTTTTTGGTCGCCACGTTAGTCCAAGACCATCTGGTCGTCGCCGCACCTGCCGGGTTGCAGACCTGGAATGAAACGGTCGCCACACCGTCGCAGTTGGTGGTGCAGGCGGTGGTGGCCGTCGGCGTTGCGAACTGCTTGTTGTAGCTGATCTTGGCTGATTCCGGTTGAGTGAACTCGCCCACGAGCAGGCGTTGCGTTCCCGGTGCCGCAATCGTTAGCAGTGCATGAGTAGCGGAGGGTAGTTTGCCGGCTACGCTGATTGTGACGGCACCGACGCTCGTGCGGGTGAAGGTCGTGGCGAACTGGCCGCGAGCGTTGGTGACACCCGCAGCGCGGAGCAGTGTACCGCCAACTGCAGCGAGGTTAACCTGCAGACCGGCCGGAGCCGACTTGTTGCCGGCACCGGTAACGGTAGCCATTACAATCGACTTCTGTCCGGGGAGGACGGGAGTTGAAGCCACCGAAACCTTAAACGGGCCCGGAGTTTGGGCGACCATCGTTGCGACAAGGTTCATCATCGCCTGGGGAATCTTGTGCGAGTTCCAGTACGCTGTAAACTGAGGCTCATTGCGCAATTTCCAAACGGCCAGACCTGCAGCCGTGACCTCGGTCTTGTTCCGCGAGTGTCCGTACTGGTTGACGATCGAAAAGATCTTGGCCGAAACGGCCGCCGTCATGCCGGGGACGGCACCGTTCAGAATGACGGTACCGCTCCCGGACGGGTTGTGGCGGGTGAAGTCGATGCAGAATCCCAGCTCATTGCGCCAGGACCATAATCCGACGAAAACCGTTCCGGTGGTGTGACCGGCGCCCGCGGGGTAGATAGTGCCTAGGTACGGTCGCGCGAACTCAATTCCGGTGGTGCGGGTTGCAAATGCCTTTACAGCGGTGCCGGTCGCCGCGGTTGCGGGCTGTGAGTAGCCGATGGCCGTAAAGAGCAAAGCAACAGCCAGTACCGGCGTAAAGACGCGCCGGAGGTAGGGAGCCAGTTTTCGCATGACCGTTCCTTTCGAGCCTCAATTGAGACGTCCAGGCTGTCCTGGATAGGGGGAGGGGAAGTTGTGAAGGAGCACAACATACAAAAAAGGGCTACGAAGCCCTCTTCCGTAATTAAACGATGTAATAATAACACAAATCTAGTGATGATACAAGATTATTTGGCCGACCCGATGGACGGTCTGGAAGAACCATTACGCTAGGCTTCAGGTAGCGGTTTGACGATCTGTTTCGGTACGCGGCGGTAGAATTCTTTGGAAGATCATCTAACCGTTTCGATTCTTATGCTCAGCTCGTTTTCAGGTTTTGTGCTTGTGCTTTGCAATATTACAGATTATTCGCTCAGTCCAAGTAATGTTTCGTCACAATCGATAGGGCTTACGCACCATCAAACACTAAATTATCCTTGCGGCGGGAAAAATTTGTCAGACTGACCAGCGTAACCGCTCATTGTCGCCCCTATGCTTAGAGTTATCTGTCGTCCAGCCGACAGGACTATTAATGAGGAGGAGCGCATATGACTGCTAGATCACTAGCCATGGCCCGGGCCGTCGGCGTAATTGCCGCGACAACCGCCATCGTGACCGGTATTACGTTCGCACAACTAAATACGACCGCGACTTTGCAGAACACAACCATAACGACGGCAACCGCTGATTTGACGATCTGGAACGGCTCAACCTTTACCCAGTTAGCACCGGGTTTCACAGTCACCGGTCTAGTACCCGGGCAGTGGAGCGCGGAGCAGCCATTCTACTTGAAGAATAGCGGCACGGGTAATCTGGCAATCACGGCGAATATCCCCAACTATCCGACTTACGCGGGGATTACGGATTGGAGCAAGGTTTACGTCCGCATAACCAATACCTACCAAGGCACCAATATTGAAACCAATATGCAAGCGCTTCACGACGGGGCAGTTGCATTCCCGCCAAACGCTTTGCCGGCGGGAGCTCAAGGGAATAGCGGCGGCAACGTTGCCGGCAACTATAGTGCTGCATTCTATATCGACCCGGCCAGCGTGACCGGCTCATCGGCGCACATCGACGCCTTCGATATTGTGCTTACAGGCACTCTGACCCCCTAATAATCAGGCATAACACGTGCACCGAATACGAAAAATAAGCCAAATAGCTGTCTACGGAACCTACGCGGTGTGCGGGGGTCTGCTCGTAATGTTTCTCGCGCCAGGAATCGGCTGGAAACCCCTGGATGTAGCGACATCGAGCATGACCCCCGCGGTGCCGCGCGGGTCGATGGTGCTTGTGCACAAAGTCCCGTACAGCCAGATTAAAATTGGCGATATTATCACCTACAAAAGTCCTACTAATCTCAACCAAACGATTACGCACCGGGTCGTCGAAACCGGATCGCTCGGCAGTATTCCCACGTTTACGACCAAAGGCGATGCCAACACGAGTATGGATCAACCGGTCGTCGGCGGTAGTATTGTCGGCAAAGTTGTTTGGCATGCCCCATATTTGGGATATTCGTTCGATTGGCTTCGCAGCCCTGTCGGTTTGTTGTTGCTCTTAATTATTCCGGGAATTGTTATTATTATCTCGGAGCTTAGGCGCTTGTGGCGGGAGCTGGACGTCGATGAGTTGCCGTCTATGGCGTCGAATGAACCGCAATTTGTGGCTGAGCGTTCGACGGCGGCTATTAGCGTTCGCCGCCCAAGACGTCTCGACGGCCTCGGTCCTTTGGCGGTCGCAATCATTGCTGTCATTTTGATGGCTCAGCCGACTCTTGCTCAGCTCAATACCCATGCAACGTTAAAATCCACAACCATTTCGACCGCCGCTAGGGCAAATCACCTCTTGATCAGCCGAGTATCACTCGGCGGAGGAGTCGTGTGCAACGCCGAAGCCACCCACGCGGTCAATATTTCTCACACCGGGGATGGATCATCGAACAGTGTCCTGATCAACGATTCGTGCACGGTTATCGGTCATACGTTCAATCATATCGCGGTGAAACAATCGTCGAGTCAAGACGCCTTGAGCGGCAACGTGATCATATCTAATTCGGGCCAATCATCCGGTTCATCTGGCTCGGCGAACAATCACAACAGTCATATCACGACAGTCATCATAAATAATGGACAAAGCCCTGCTTCGTCGCAAACGTTTGAACTTTACAATCCCACGGCCGATCCCGTTACGCTCACAGGGTGGACCGTGAGCGACAACACAAACGTCAAACAATCCCTGCCGCTGCTTACGGTCGGATCGGGGGCCAGCGTTACCATTGCAAGCAGTATCCTGGACGGGGGCAAAATTGGCAACGGACTGACCGGTACGGGGGACAGACTGTCGCTGGAAGATACATCCGGTACGGCGGTCGACGGCGTCAGCTGGGGAAGTGATACAAGCGTATTGAACCCGGCCGTCCCGGCGATATCGTCCGGCGGCAATATTCAACGTCTTAACCCTAACTACGACACCGATACCGCTGTCGACTGGATCGCTGCACCTTAGGTTAGGGATTACTGGCGGGCAGACTATGTTTCTCGTTACGCGTAAGTGTGCGTTATATCACTGCAGTCCGGATGAGCAATAGCTAGGGTGAAGGCAGAGCAAAAAGGAGAGGGGGTGATGAGAACATGGGAAATTTGAACTTTATGGATTGGCTGGCGGGTGCGTTGCTAATTATCGGAGGGATCAATTGGGGACTCGTCGGGTTTTTCCAATACGACCTACTGGCCCAGCTGTTTGGTGACGGATCGGGTGTCTACCGGGTCATAACGGCGCTTGTCGGTCTGGGTGCGGTGTACATTATCGGAGAATTGTCGGCCAAGAAGCTAAGTTTTGAAGGGCGTCACGCGCACACTTAAGCAAGTGACATAGGCGCAGTTAGGGCCCTTCTAGGAAAGGAGGTGCAATATGCAAATCGTAAGATACGCCCCGTTTAAGGGGATGGATGCTATTGAAGACCAGTTCAAGGATATTTTTGGCGAAGTGTTTGATCGGGGTTTTTGGCAGATGGAGTTGCCGGCGACTGATATGTACGAAGAAGACGGCAAATTGATGGTTGAGGTGGACTTACCGAAGTTCAAGGAGGACGAAGTCGAGATTACGGTTTCCGCTGACGCGCTGGAGATCAAGGCGCAACACGAGGAAGACACCGAGAAGAAGGAGCGCAAATACGTAATGCGCGAGAGCACGAGCGGGAGTTTTTGGCGGCGGATAACCTTGCCGGACAATGCCAAGACCGACGAAGCAGCCGCCGACTTTACCGACGGCGTACTTAAGGTCAGCATGCCGCTCACTGACCGCCCCGAGCCCAAGAAGCTCAGTATTAAAAGCAAAAAATAAGTAATAATTTAAGCGGCAATGGAGGTTGCGATGGTGTTTAAAAATCGCATCGAGGCTGGCCGGAAGTTGGCCAAGGCCCTGGAACGGTATCGGGGCGGCGACGTGGTGGTCTATGCCCTTCCGCGGGGCGGAGTAGTACTGGGCGCCGAGGTGGCGAGATACCTTGGCGCGCCGTTGGATCTCATAATACCGCGAAAAATCGGCCATCCGCTTTCGCCGGAGTATGCCATCGGGGCGGTAACCGAAACCGGTCAGCCGATCTGGAACAAGTCCGAACTGGGTTTTACCGATCTGAAATGGCGGGAAGATCAAGTGAAAGCGGCTCGACAGGAGGCCAGACGCCGCCGGGTAAAATATTCGGCAGGGCTGACTGTACCGGAGGTCGAAGGTAAAACGGCTGTCATTGTTGATGACGGTATAGCAACCGGTCTGACGATGGTTGCCGCCATTCGTGACTTACTGAAGCGCGGACCCAAGTCGGTAGTGGTGGCCGTAGCGGTGGCGCCCGAAAGCATCCAGCATGATATTGCCGATTATGCCGATGAGTATGTCGTCTTGAATGTTCTGCCGGGGTACTTCGGCGCCATCGGCGCCTATTACGAAGATTTTCCGCAGGTCGATGACGAGGAAGTTCGGGGGCTCATGGACGCCTATCACGCCGCACCGGCAGACGAGCCGCTTGACTTGGCTGGGATCAACGCTGTGCTGGCCACGATCAAACGATATCCGATCACCAGCTCAGAGATGGCGGCCCAAGCCAGACGTCTGCATTCGCCGAAGAATGTCGTACAATTCTTCGAGTCGATACCGGGCGATACCGAATTTCAAGATCGGATCGAAATTATGCGACGCTCCGAAGAAGCGGAAGTAATTATGGAGGAAGAGGCCGACCAGCCAGCTGAAAAACCGCGCAGTTATGACGACGCAGTCTAGCGGGTTGAGGCCGAAAGCACAGCGCCGAGTTCGGCGTTGGGGGCGGATACGACAATTTTGCCGGTAGCAGGATCTTTGGCTATCAGGAAACCGCTTGAGTATTGCGAGTGAACGCCGACCGGATCGCTAGGGAGGCTAGTGAGGTAGGTGCCGCTGGCCGTCAGGAAGTTTAGGTCAACCAGCTTGGCTCTGGTGCAAGTGGCCGAGATACTCGAGCAGATAGCCTTCGGCGTGGCGGCAATTTTGATCGGCAACGAACCATGATCGGCGATGTAGCCGTTCAGAGCAGAAGTCAGCTTAGACAAATCATCTTTTCGGATTTGGTTACGCGAATCGGGGGTTGCCGCTGTCGGCAGCGATGCGACCGACATCGCAGTTCGCGGTAGTTTGTGCTGTACATAGATCGCCCCACCGGCCAGCAGAACAATCGTACCAATTAAGACATATTTATTCTTCATACACTATTTGTACCATAACCGAGAGCACTTTGTATTGCTGATATGGGGGCGTACAATAATTATTATGAATGACGCAGCTGAGCTATATGACATTGTAATTATAGGTGCCGGGCCGACCGGTCTGGCGGCAGCGATTTATGCTTCACGGGAGGGCATGAAGTCGCTGGTGGTCGAGAAGGGGATTGTGGGCGGTATGGCGGCCATTACCGATCAAATTGATAATTACCCCGGCTTTGAGGATGGCATCAGCGGCCTCGATTTGACCGATAAGCTCTATGCGCAAGCTAAGAAATTCGGAGCCGAGATCAAGACCGGAGTTGAAATTATCGGTGTCAAGCGTGATACTGCCGGTATTACGCTTGCGACCAAAGATGATCCGATCCAGACACAGACAGTCCTCATTGCAACCGGATCGACCTACCGGCAACTGGGTGTACCGGGAGAAGCCGAGTTGATCGGCCGCGGCGTGCACTTCTGCGCGACCTGCGACGGCCCAATCTACCGCGGCAAAGAACTCATAGTAGTCGGCGGCGGCAACAGTGCCATGCAAGAGACGCTTTTTTTGGCCCGTTTTGCTTCGAAAATCACGATGGTGATCCGCGGTGAGGCTTTGGGCGGCAGTGAAATTTTGCGGGAGGAAGTGAGTGCTCTGGGTAACGTCGATTATATTTACCAAACCACGATCGACAGCATTGACGCCGTCGACGGCAAGTTCAAAGGCGTTACGGTTACCAACAAATCATCCGGCCGGCAGACGCAGCTGACGGCGGACGGGGCATTTATATTCATTGGTCTGCTGGCGAACACCCAGGGCTTCGCCGGGGCGGTGGCTCTCGACGAACAAAACTTTGTCGTGAGCGATGCAAATTACGCCACCTCGATGCCGGGCGTATTTGTCGCCGGCGACGTGCGTTCCGGGGCTACCTGGCAGATCGCGAGCGCCGTCGGCGAAGGTGTGAGCGCTACCCTCAAGATTCGATCGTATCTCGACCAGCTTCGCCATGATGCCCGCCATGGCAAGACGGTTTCGATATCTTAAGGTTGTCACTTCACTAGGTTTATAATAAAGCACCTCAGCCGAGGTGCTTTATTTACAAAACGTAAGCTGAACTAGGCATGGCCGTGCTCAGCGGCTTCGGCGGCATCGGCCTCAGCGCGGGTTTTGTGCACGGTACCCGCCGGGTGATTGGCCGGTGAATAGATCGAGTACAGTTTGAGTTCTTCGGTGCCGGTATTTACTACGTTATGCCAAGTGCCGGCGGGAATTATGAATGCCCAGTCGTCCTTAACAACGTGTTCCTCGTCGACGACGCCGTCGGCTTTACCGAAAGTCACATTGGCCTGCCCCTGTTCGATACGAATGAATTGATCTACTTCGGGATGCATCTCGTTACCGATGTCTTCGCCCGGGCTGATACTCATCACCGTCAGTTGGCTGTGCTCGCCGGTGAAGAGAACCGTCCGAAAATTTTCGTTTTCAACCGTTAATTTTTCGATATCGTCTACCCAACCAATCATCACTGCCTCCTTGGTCTTTATGATTTTTTGACTGCCCTAACTATACAAGTTGGCGCAGGCGGCTGTAATTGGGTATTATTACTAAGAATATGAAGATTATTTCCGTAATCGAATCAAATCAGCTGGTCGGCGAACAGGTCATGATTCGCGGCTGGGTGCAGACCATCCGCGATATGGGCAGGATCACGTTTGTCGACCTCCGGGATCAGACGGGCCTCCTCCAAGTCGTTTTGGACGGTTCGTTTGAGGTGCCGAAGTTATCGCTTGAGTACGTGGTCGAGATTACCGGAGCGGTGCGCGAACGAGGCGAGCGATTCCAAAATCCCAAGCTGGCTACCGGTACGGTTGAGCTTGGCGCTACGGCGGTAACCGTCCTAAACGCTTCCGAGGAGCTGCCGTTTGAGGTCAAAAAGGATACCTCCGGCATCAATGAAGAACTTCGCCTCAAGTATCGTTACTTGGACCTGCGCAGCGAGCGGATGGCGGTGAATTTGCGCCTGCGCCATACGGTCATTAAGTTCTTCCGCGATTATCTGGATAGCGATGGTTTCATTGAGGTTGAGACGCCGATGCTCACCAAAGGTACGCCTGAGGGTTCACGTGAGTTTTTGGTTCCGTCCCGCCTGCACCCCGAGGAATTCTATGTATTGCCGCAAAGCCCCCAGCAGTTTAAGCAGCTTCTGATGGTGGGCGGTGTCGGCAAATACTTTCAGATTGCGCGGTGCCTGCGGGATGAAGACCAGCGCGGCGACCGTCAGCCTGAATTTACCCAGCTGGACCTCGAAATGTCATTTGTTGAGCAGGCTGACGTTCTGCAGCT
>JBBSBR010000021.1:0-14226 GCA_038251135.1 Candidatus Saccharimonadia bacterium
ACTTTAGCGGTATGGATTGGCAAAATAGATTGACTTTTCACTCAATTTGAGTAATATTAAAGGGCAAAGCCACAGGCTTTTTTTAAATTGCGCATGATTAAGGCGCCCAAGGGATACAACCGGTAGTATGAAGTCTTTCTTCGCCTATCTCCAAGCTTCACGTGCTGAGCTTGCCAAAGTTACATGGCCCAATCGCCGTCAGACTGCCCGTTGGACGATGATGGTAATTATATTTTCCTTCATCTTTGCCTTCGGCCTCGGCGCCGTCGACTACGTCTTCTCGACCATCATCCAAAAAGTAATTCTCAAAGGATAATTCATGAACGCAGAGTCCGCCACTAAGCACCACTGGTACGTAATTCATACCTATTCGGGTTATGAAGACCGAGTTGCAGAGAACCTGCATCAGCGCATTAAGTCGCAGAACATGGAAGACAAGGTCTTCGATGTAATCGTGCCGAAGGAAAATCAGATCGAGATCAAGAACGGTAAGCGTCGCGTGGTTGAGCGCAGAATTTTCCCCGGTTACGTGATGGTTCAGATGGATGTAACGGAAGACTCGTGGTACATGGTTCGTAACACCCCTAACGTTACCGGTTTCGTGGGTTCCGGCATTACGCCGACGCCGATCAGTGACGACGAGGTCCGCCACATTCAGAAGCGTATGGGCGTCGAGGAACCGAAGTTCAAGATCGACTTCTCGGTGGATGAGTCGGTCAACATCGTGGACGGTCCTTTCAAGGGCTTCGACGGTATGGTTAGTGAGATCGACGAGAACAAGGGCAAGATCAAGGTCATGGTCAATATGTTCGGCCGAGAAACTCCGGTTGAGCTCGACAGCCTGCAAGTTAAGAAAATATAGCGCTAACGTCTCCTGTCATCCTGAGCGCAGTCGAAGGATTCGTACGGATCACTCCACTGCGGTCGAGATGACAGAGAGCATAAATAACGTGGGAGGCCGATAAGGCCGCTTGCACCACATAGGAGTTACATTATGGCAGATAAGAAGCCAGTCAAAGCCAATATTAAGTTTCGAGTCGCAGCCGGTAAGGCCACGCCCGCCCCGCCGGTCGGTTCGACTTTGGGCGCCCACGGCGTCAATATGATGGAATTTATCAATGCCTTCAATGAGCAGACCCGTGATTTGGGCGACCAAGTAATGACCGTGAAGGTTGCGATCTTCGAAGACCGGACTTTTACCTTTACCTATAAGGGCGAAACGGGCGCAGTTGCCATTCGCAAGGCGGCCGGAATCGACAAGGGCTCGGGCGTACCCAATAAGACCAAAGTGGGTAAGCTCACCAAGGCTCAAGTTCATGAGCTGGCCGAAGCCAAGATGAAAGACATGAATGCCAACACCGTCGAAGCCGCCGAGAAGATTATCGCCGGCCAAGCCAGGTCGATGGGTATTGAAGTCGCCGAATAACCGAGCGTACCGGTTAGCCCGGAACCTAGTTCAGAATTAATCATAAATCGTGGGAGTGCCGCCATCGGCAGTACGTTTGAACCACTAGGAGAAATATTATGGCCAAGAAGAAGAACCCCGAAGAAGTTATCGCCGAGGAAGTGACCCAAGAGGAGCTTACCGAGGTAAATGAGACCCCCGAGGCAGCCGCCGAGGAGATCGCCGAGACCGAGGCCGCGTTGAGCGTTGAGGGAGCCGAGGAAACTAACGAGTCGGCCGAATCCGACACGAAGGCCGTCAAGAAGGCCGGTAAGCACAGCGCCAAGGCGATTCGTGAAGCCGAAGCCGAAGCGGCTCGCTTGGAGACCAAGGAAGCTCGTACCGAAGCCGAAGCGGCAGCCGAAGAGGCTCCCAAGATCACACGTTCGGTACCCAATCCGCTCCACGCTCACGGCAAGAAGTATCGCGAGGCCGCCAAGCTGGTCGATGCTACCACCTACTACAGCCTCGACGACGCGATCGATCTCGTCATAAAGACCGCCACGACCAAATTCGACAGCTCGGTTGAGCTGCACGTAAATCTGGGCGTAGATCCCCGCCAAGCCGACCAGATGGTTCGCGCCAGCGTCGTGCTGCCCCACGGCACCGGCAAGAGCCTCATCGTCGCCGTCTTTGCCGACGGGAAGGCCGCCGAAGACGCCAAGGCCGCCGGAGCCGATATTGTCGGCACCGACACCCTGCTGGCCGATATCGAAGCCGGTAAGCTTAATTTCGATCTTCTAATCGCCACCCCGGACAAGATGGCTGCTCTCGGTAAGGCGGCACGAGTCCTCGGGCCGCGCGGGCTCATGCCAAATCCAAAGAGCGGTACTGTTGCCACCGACGCCGCCAAGGCCGTCAAGGAAGCCAAAGCGGGCAAGGTTGAGTATCGTATCGATAAGCAGGCGATCGTTCATCAGTCGGTAGGCAAGGTTTCGTTCAAGCCCGCCGCCCTGCGCGAGAATGCAACTACGGTGTTGAGTTCGATCCTGAAGGCCAAACCGAGCGCCAGCAAGGGTACCTATGTGAAGGCCATATCGCTCACCAGTACGATGGGTCCCGGCATCAAGCTCGACTCCGCCGCGACAATCGCCGCAATATCTGGGAAGAAATAACTCCTAATATTAGCTTCCCAACAAAAACTGAGCCTGCGGGCTCTTTTTTGTGTGGTACAATGACCCACATGCCGAGTATGAGCGTATTCGGCGGCAATGCCTCATTCGATACCAGTGCCGGAGGGGAGTGAGCTATCGATGTATCTTCAGGCTGAACTCCTTGAGGTACGCGTGAAAGCCGGTTACGCAATTGTAGGGTTTAACTACATATCAAAGCAGGGCGAGCCGATCTACAGCCGGGCTCGGATACCGCTTAACCGAAAGTTTCATACCGTTTCACTGGCTGAATGGCAGAGTTACGGCAAAATCGTTCCCAGACCCTGCTTCATCGAGTGCAATACCGTCCGACAGCAGCACGATTCAAGCTTCTTAGTCACCCTGACGGCGGTCAGAAGAGACAAACCGCTCGAAGTCGTACTGCGCGTGAAAGACAGCCAGGTGATCAAGAGCAATCCTGAGCTGGCAATTACGGTGTTGCTTGAGGGCAGGAAGACGGATCCGCCGCGCAGAGACCGAGGCTAAGCCTCGGTCTTAATTATTTACGCCGCAGAAACCGCTGGACGCCCGCCGTAAAGCTCGGAACGCGCTCCATGGCCGCCGGAAGCAACTCGCCGGCGTTCCAGGGCTTATCGATCAGATACACGTATACGCCGGAGTTGGCGAGCTCCAAACCAACGTCCAACGTATCGTCAAACGCCGCCAACGGCTGAATTGCATCGGCGATCTCGCGCTTGAAGATGTGACCCGGCTGATGGTCGGGACGCAGGTGAATATGATCGATATAATCAATAAAACCGTTTTTCTTGAGCCATTTGTTCGTAACGTTCGTATAGCTATGGTCGCGGGCGGATACAATGTGAAGTTCGTGTCCCGACGAGTGGAGTTGCTTGATGCCTTCCAGCGCGTCGCGGTAGGGTATAATGTGCTGCGTTAGCTCGGGTTCCGTGAGGTAATTTACAACGTGAGTCTGATATTCGGGCTGAAGCCCGTCACGATAACTGCGATCCATCTCGTCCCAGACGTACTGCCGCTGTGACCGTTGATTGATCCACTCTAGGATGTGAACCTGAGTATCCGCGATCGTATCGTCGACATCTATGATAACCGTAGGCTTTTTCATAGTTTAATCATAACCGAACACCAGCCGTACAGTCAAGTGCAAGAGTATGCTACAATACGGCGCAGGTGAGTTCCTTTCGTTTAGGGGAGGCAAAAATGAGCCAGGGCAGTGAGTTGCGGCGCCCATCGATCGGCGTGGCGGTTTTTGTGCTTCATCACGGCCTGGTGCTCATAGGCAGGCGTGCGCGGTCGTACGGTGCAGGTACCTTGAGTATTCCGTGCGAGGATCAGAAGTGGGGCCAGTGCCCGGAAGATGCGGCAATGGTCGGAGTCCGGGAAAACACCGGCTTGATGGTCTCGGTGAAAAAGCATCATGAGGTTGGCTCGACCAACAACTACATGCCGGCCGAAGACAAACACTATGTGACGCTGTTCTATGCGGTCCATTACTCGCAGGAGGAGCTCCCGCAGATCTCCGATCCGGATAAGTTTACGGACATGCAATGGATGGGTCTGCACAGTCTCGAACGGCTGAAGTTATTTGCGCCGTTACAGACGTATTTCGAAATCTACGGCTTCAACCGTCTCAAATAGCCATGCGTCAGCCCGACGTGTGGCCTTAATTTTGTCTATGGTACAACTCTGCCTAGGCGATTACCTTTCTCAGATTCGGAAATGCAGCGGAGCACCCTGATTTAAGTCTGTGCTAAGATTCAGGTAAATTTATGAGTAATTTGTAGTGTCGAACAGCAAAAACCATGGAACTTCGGCTCGCCCGTCTAATCGTCATTTCAAAAATGGCGCCTGGGTAACGGAGGACGAGTTAGTTATATCGCCCCTAGATCTTGCCGTGCTGCGGGGCTTTGGCGTTTTTGACTTTATGACCGCTACGGATGGTGTGATCTTTCATCTGAACAGCCATTTGCGGCGGTATGAGGCATCGGCTCGTGCAATGGGACTCGAGCTTGAGCTGACGAGCTATGAACTCGGTGAGATTATTCGCGAGGGAGTAGAACGCAACCGTGACCATGCCGATCTCTTTATTCGACTTATTCTGACGGGCGGCATCAGTGATGATTTCATTACACCCGGTGTACCGACCTTTATGGTGCTCTTTCATCCGGCACAGCGACCCAAACCTGAGCTTTATCGACAAGGCGCCAAGGTAATTTCATATAACTACCAGCGATCAATGGCCGAAGTAAAATCACTCAGCTACGGCACGGCAGTTATGGCCCTACGCGAAGCCAGGGCTGTTGGAGCTGCCGAGGCCATCTATATCGATAGCATCTCCTCGCAGGTCTACGAAGGGACCGGCTCCAATGTCTTCGGTGTAAGTCATGGCGTACTTATAACGCCCTGTGAAGGAATTCTCCTAGGAGTAATGCGCGAAATCGTCCTTGAGCTTGCGAATGAGCTTGGAATTGGCGTTGTTGTGCGCCCGATTGGCTACGATGAGCTCATATCGGCCGATGAAGTATTCATAACCTCGTCGGTTAAACGGATCCTGCCGGTTCGTGAAATCGATGACAATGTCATCTCCTCAGCAGTCGGCCCGGTTACGGCAAGGCTCATGAAGGCGCTTGTTTCTCATCTTCATCACTAGAATTAGGTGAGAGCAGATCGGTTTGTTACAATTTGATCCAGGTGCGAACCTGAACAATTTATGCCTCCTCGACTGAAGGGTAAGCCCATGAGCGACCTCGTTCGAAACGGTGATCGCGACGGACTTACGCGTCTGCGCAATCACATAATTCTGGATTACGACAAGCTGAATACTCTAGCCGACGGTTTGCGGGTAACCGGGCTGCGGCTCGGGGCTACGATCGGTTCATTCGATATGTTGCACGCCGGGCATTCCCGCTATTTGATGGCGGCCAAGGCCCAGTGTGACATCCTTTTTGTGGCTGCTGACAGCGATTCGGCTATTAAGATCTACAAGAAGGACGAGAACCGACCGGTAGTACCCGAAGACGAGCGTCTCGAGATGCTGCTTCACACGGGTTACGTAGACTATGCCACGTTGATCTCGGACGTCGATAGCACCGGCCGGTGGCAGTACGGATTTTTGGATGCTGTTCGTCCCGATGTCTTCGTAACGTCGATCGGAAGTTACCCAGATGAACAACTGGCTGATATTCGGCTTCGCTGCGAGGACGTCGTGGAGCTTCCTCGGCAGGCTGAAACATCGACGTCGGAGAAGGTACGTCAGCTTATGATGATCCAGAACCGTGGGTTCGCGGCCCAACTACGTGCAATCGCTGACAGTTACGAGGGTAGTGAGAACATTGGGTGACGTCCTGATGCTCTATGTACCAGTACTGCACGCGGGTTATTTGAGGCTTTTCGCTAAGTGGCAGTCTACGATCACCGAGCTCTATCTTCCGAACGATAAGCTCATCAAGGAACTTGTCTTTTTGGAGCCTGAGGTTCGGGCTATAGCGCCACAGACCATGGTAGACATCATCCGTGCGTCGAAACTTATGCCCGTGGCGCATATACAGCTAATGAACCCGGAGCACATGCCTAATCTCAAGGGGAAGCGAATAATCACGGTGGACGAGGGCTTCTCTCGTCGTCTCGTTCAAGCTTACTATCCGGATAATGCGGTCGAATACGACTCGATCTTCCTGCGCTGGGATGAAGCCAGTGTCATCAAGACTGAGCCGGCCGGTTTCGATCGTGTTTCAACCGATGAGATCGATCGCGCATACATGGTACAGGCGGTCGCTCAGGCTGAACTCTCCGGTGATTGGTGGCGGCAGGTTGGCGGCGTACTGGTGCGTGACGGTGATGTTATACTCACATCACACAACCGACATGTCCCCAGTCAGCTATCGCCATATGCCGAAGGTGATCCACGTGACTTTGTAGCGGCTGGAACCAATCCGGAGCTGGCCACCACGCTTCACTGCGAGCAGGTCATCTTCACCGAAGCGGCACGCCAAGGCATCGGCACAAGTGGCACCTCGCTCTATGTGAGCGTCTTCCCGTGCCCTATGTGCGCCAAGCAGATCGCCTATTCGGGGATCGAGAAAGTCTACTTCAGGACTGGGCACGCTTCACTGGACGGTCAGCGTATCCTGAATGAGCGCGGAGTGGAGATCATTCTCGTTCCTGGGTAAAAATAATAGCGGTCGCTTGGTAGGAATATATCCTACCGAGCGACCGCCTTTCATGTTTATCCAATAGGAAAGTAGACAGGGGTTGCCCGTCCGGTTTCGGGGTCGATAGCTGGAATGATGACGTGGAAGTGGAGGTGCCGGACGGTGGCGCCAGTGAACTTGCTTTCACCGAAACGCAATGTGAGGCCACCGCCGCCGACGTCACCGGCGACAAGCTTTGCCAGCTCGAGAACCGCGTCCATGTCCACAGACGTCAGCTCGTTCAACCGTTCCTTATGGAGTCGACAGATGATGAGGAAATGCTCTTGGGCACCCGGGTAGTGCTCCCGAATAGCGGTCACGAACCAATCACCGATGGTCGTGATAATTGGGTTGGGGTGCCACCTGAAATTCTCCGGACAGAACGGGCAGACGCCAGCCGCAGCGATTTCATCGAGTTGGTCAGCGTACTCCTTCGTCCGAGCATTTGCATTATCGACGAATGAATCGTCAGGCATCGGATCATCCCCCTTTACGCTGAAGCGTGTTGAAGTGCGTTGCGTAGGCATTGTTTGCGTCCCTGCCGTGATACGTTGTCTCGATGATCTCCCATTCATTCATGTCGAGACTAGGAAACCACGTATCAATTTCCGTGAAAACTCCATCTACGATTGTCTCGTAAATTCTCGAAATCATCGGCAGAGCTTCCAGATAGACTTGGGCACCGCCGATCACAAACGCGGCTTCGCCCTCTCCGACTAGCATGAAGGCCGCTGACAGAGAGTTTAAAACAACCACGCCCGGTATACTGAGTGGCTGTCGGCTAAGGACGATATTGAGACGATTGGGCAAAGGTCGACCTATCGACCGATACGTACTGTGTCCCATAATAACCGTACCACCGGTAGTGAGCGTCTTGAAGCGCTCGAGATCGGCTTTGAGCTGCCGACCCCATGGCATGTCGCCATTACGACCAATGGCCCCGCCGAGATCACGAGCCACAATTATAGCCGTCATGTTGCTACCGGCACTTCAAGCCTAGGATGCGACTGGTAGCCTTCGATGGCGAAATCGGCCAAAGTAAAGGCGAAGATGTCCGTCACCTCAGGATTGATTGAGATGGTGGGATAGGGAAGAGGCTTGCGCTCAAGGAGCGTGCGCATGTCCTCCACCTGATTTTCGTAGAGATGGGCATCCGAAATGGTGTGGTGGAAAACCCCGGGTTTGAGACTTGTTACCTGCGCCAGCATACGGATCAGGAGTGCGTAACTTGCAACATTGAATGGTATGCCGACCGGTACGTCACCAGAGCGCTGGATCATATGAAGATTCAGACGGTCACCCCAGATCGAGCAAAAGAACAGTCCATGGCAGGTTGTTACGAAGCAGTCCTCCATGTCGATAGGGTCGTAAGCTGTCACGTAGAGACGCTTGGAGTTAGGAGTTTCGCGGATGCGCTGGACAAGTCTGGCGATCTGGTCGAGACCCTGAGTGCCGTCGCCTCCGGTGAGTCGACGCATGATAGACGCCAATGCACCGCGAACCGGGGCAAACGAACCGTCCGGTTTATCCATGCGGGCGCCCCAATGGCGCCATTGCTTGCCATAGATTGGTCCAAGCTGTCCCGGCGACCAGCCCATAGCTTGGTTCGTTTCGGCAGTATCCCAAGGATCCCAGAAGTGAGCTCCGAGTGAGTGAAGATCACGATTATCGGTGGATCCCGACAGGAACCAGAGAAGCTCAGCGGCCACGGGCTTGAAGCCGGTATGACGCAGAGTCATGAGAGGGAAGTAGCCTTCACTCAGGTCAAACTTCATGTTGCAGTTGTTAAGCGAAAAGGTTCCGGGAGGTTTTGGTTGTTCAGGTAGGGGCTGGTGCGGACTGGGTCGGTAGAAGCCCTTGTCAATGATTCGTTCGATCAAATCAAGGTACTGCTGCTCAGGATGCGTCATATAAACTCCTAGTCGGAGATAGTACAGAGGCTTGAGAGCTCGTCGCGCCATGTTACCACGAATATGACCTAACGTACAGATACGTTGTACCACTTTGGCTAAGAGATGTTGCTCTTCGGGGTGGAATGGGGTCAGGGAAGGTTGACTCATAGGTTCGAATCTGGTAATCTTAACTAGTTCACCGAAGACCGTAGCCGCCCTAACAGGCTTAATCTGCTACCGAGGCGATTCAAACACATAATGTGTGCGAAGCTTTCGTCTCTGGTTGAACGCCAGAGTTTTTTAATATCGGAGTGTATGTATGGCTATCACTCGTACCGCCAAGGAGCAAGAAGTTGAGAAACTCAGCGGCGAGCTTGGGCGAATCAAGTTAGCCGTCATGACCGACTATCGAGGTCTGACCGTGCCCGAGGTTGAAGAGCTCCGCGCGACTCTGCGAAGTGAAGGGATGACGTACCGCGTCACCAAAAACACTTTGCTCCGTCTGGCGGCTGCCCAAAACCCCGCTCTAGCTCAGATCGATCCCGCCGCTTTCAGCGGCCCAATGGCTTTGGCTCTTGGATTCGATGACGAAGTGGCACCCGCCCGCGTTATCTTCCAGTATGCCAAGGAGCATTCGGCTCTTGAAGTAGTAGGAGCGATCACCGGCGACGGTCAGATTCTCACCGCCGCGCAAGTCAAGGCACTTGCAACTCTGCCAACCCGCGAGCAACTGCTCGGTATGGTTGTTGGTACGATTGCTGCGCCGCTTACCGGATTCGTTGGTGTCATGGCCGGCAATGTTCGATCAATTATTAATGTCTTGAACGCTTTATCAGAAGCGAAGGCATAAGGAGTCTTAAGATGTCAGAAGAAGTCAAAGAGGCGACCGAGAAGGTTGCGATCCCAGAGAAGTTTGCCAAGCTCGTTGATCAGATCGACAAGCTCAGCGTTTTAGAGCTCTCCGAGCTCGTTAAGGTACTTGAAGACCACTACGGCGTCTCGGCTGCCGCCCCTATGGCGATGGCTGCCGCTCCGGCTGCCGGTGACGGTGCAGATGCTGCCGAAGAGAAGACGAGCTTTACCGTCGTACTGGCAGCTGCCGGCGACCAGAAGATCAACGTCATCAAGGCTGTTCGTGAGCTCACTGGTCTCGGCCTGGCCGAGTCCAAGGGGCTGGTCGACAGTGCTCCCAAGCCTGTTAAGGAGAATGTTCCCAAGGCTGAAGCCGATGAGGCTAAGGCCGCCCTTGAAGCAGCCGGTGCAACTGTCGAACTACAGTAATCGAGTCGCATTAGACGCGCGTTAGCTTCGTTGTCGGTTCCGGTGCGCACTCAACGTGGGTTAACTGCGTCTCGCGCTCCTCACCGCCGCCTTGTTACCGCATCGTCTGCCGCATCTCGAATGCAGGAACAAATTGGACCCGAAAGGGTCCTTTTTGGTGTCTGGGCGTCATTCCGGACTGAATCTGGAGTCTTTCCGTCATGCATACAATACAAATCGATCCTGAATCAAGTTCAGGATGACAAAAGCACTTTTGACCGTAAACCCGATAGGGAAGTGAATAATCCCTTTGACACGGGAGGCGTAACATAGTATTAATAGAGCCAGTCTGGTTATACCAAAACCAAAGGAAATTGTGGTGGCAGAAATTACCGATAAACAGCTGAAGACGCTGAAAAAACTCATTGAGACAGCCGAGACCAACTTAGCTGGAGCCAAAGAACTTCTTACCAGCCTCGTCGGCTCCGACGAGACGGTATCTCCCGGCACGCCCAGCGTCTCCGGCGACGAGAGCGGCAAAATCATTGAGGGTGCATTTGACGGTCAGCATATGATCGGCCCCGACGGCAAGACCTACCCTGTGCCGGCCAACTACGCTTCGAAGAGCAAGCTCGTCCAGGGCGACCAGTTGAAGCTGATTATCGGTGATGACGGCGCATTTATTTATAAGCAAATCGGTCCCGTGGAACGCAAGAAGTTGATTGGTACGCTCAATCTCAAGGATGGTGCCTATTTCGTGGAAGCCCGTGGCAAGGAATATCACGTACTTTTTGCGAGCGTAACCTACTTTAAGGCTCAGCCCGGTGATCAGGTAACCATGGTAATCCCGGAGGCTGGGGACGCCGATTGGGCCGCTATCGAAGCCGTTATCGGTTAAGCGACCACTATAGAATCTGTACCAAGAGGGGCATACGCCTCTCTTTTTGTGTATACGGTATACGAGGCGGTACTCCCTGTAGCATGGTAATAACTGGTCGGTTTTCCACTGTTGGAGAGTGCCGAAATCAGATATAATCAGGGTTACGTAAAGGTGGTGTTGTGTGGCAGGTCAGGCGCTTTATCGCAAATATCGCAGTGCAGATTTTTCCCAGGTAGTGGGTCAAGATCATGTGGTGAAGACTTTAATGAATGCGCTCGCAACCGGGCGTACGAGTCATGCCTACCTGTTTACCGGTCCGCGCGGTGTCGGTAAGACGAGTGTCGCCCGGCTCCTGGCCCGAGCTCTAAACTGTACCGGTGACCAGTCCGCCAGTCGGCCGTGCAACAAATGTGCCAACTGCAGCGCCGCCATTAATTCGTCGCTGGATATCGTCGAGATCGATGCCGCCAGCAACAACGGTGTCGACGACGTCCGCGACCTGCGCGAGAAAATCGGCTTGGCGCCGTCGCTGGGTGCCTATAAGGTTTACATCATCGACGAAGTTCACATGCTGTCGAGCGGAGCGTTTAACGCTTTGCTTAAGACCCTCGAGGAGCCGCCATCCCACGCCGTCTTTATCTTGGCGACCACCGAAGTCCATAAGCTGCCGGAAACGATCATATCTCGCACGCAAGCCTTCCATTTTCGGCCTATTTCATCCGAAGATCTTGTGACTCACCTATCGGCCATCGCCAAAACCGAAAAGGTATCGATCGACCCGGAGGCTTTGGTGATGATCGCTACCGCCTCCCGTGGCGGCTTCCGTGACGCGATAAGCCTTTTGGACCAGCTGTCGACCGGCGGTGAAGAGATGATCACTCTGGATACGGTACGGAATCTCCTGGGCTACAGTGATCTCGAGTCGATCACCACCATCAGCCGGGCGCTCGCGCTCATGGATGCCAAATCCGCTCTAGTGACGCTCGAGCAACTCATGCAGCTTGGCATACAGCCCAACCAAGTCATTATCCAGCTCATCGAACAGTGGCGCCTGATCCTGCTCTGTTCGGCGGGAGCCCAGGTTGAGGATTCGCCAGCGATTAAAGAGCTCGTTAAGGCCATCGAATCGCCTCGGGCCGCTAGAATCCTCCAGATGCTGATTGAGTGCAGTCGTTCCAATTGGCCCCAGCTGAGTCTCGAGGCCACACTGGTGCGCCTATGCGTAGCCGCGGGCCCGGATATTGCTGTCGGGCCGCGCAGTTCCACCGTCGCAACCCCCGCCGTAAAGGCCTCAAAGCCGGAGCCCAAGGACCGTAGCGACGGGCCATCCACAGCGAACGAACCAGCCCAGAATACCGCGCTGGCCGCCCTCTGGCCCAAAGTACTGGTGCAGCTCAAGAGCCAGAACAATTCGCTTTCGGCCTTACTGCAGATGTACACGGCCGAGTTTGCGGACGATAAAATTACGATCCAATCGCGTTTTAATTTTCACCGTGATCTCTTCAATAAGGCCGCTAACCGTCAAATTATTGAGGCCGTCGTAGAGAAGGTTTACAGCCGTCCAATCCCCGTAATTGCCGTTACCGATGAGAATGCCGCTAAGCCCAAAACTAAATTGGTTGATCCGAATGCCGACTTAGTGTCTTCGGCGATCGAAATTCTAGGTGGCGAGGTGGTTGACTAGTGGCTGAGCGCACGGCTGCCCGCAAGCTTAAGGGGGATTTAACGCGCCTCGGAGATACTATGCGGATTGAAACCAGTGTCGGCGTAGAGGGCAAAGTTCCACCACAAAACGTCGAAGCCGAAGAGAGCTTACTGGGTTCGATTTTGATTGAAAAAGACGCCATAATCCGCATCGCCGACATCGTGACGGCCGACGATTTTTATTCCGACCGCAACGCCATTATTTTTAGTGCGATTATTGATCTCTACGAACAGCGGCAGCCGCTCGATCTGTTGACGCTTTCAAACCGATTACGAGATGTGGGCGAGCTTGATCGCGTCGGCGGGTCGGCCTATCTGGCCGAACTTACATCGGCCGTACCGACATCGGCACACGTGGTGCACTACGCCGGGATCGTATCGCACAAGGCGACCCTGCGCCGTCTCATTGGGGCTGCCGCCGCCATTACCAACTTCGGCTATGATGAGACGACCGAACTGACCGATTTGCTTGACCGTGCCGAGCAGACGATCTTTGAGGTGAGCCAGAAGAACCTTAAGCAAAACTTCGTACCGATCAATGCGGTTCTGGCCGATTCGTTCGACCGCCTCAACGAACTCCATTCTAACTCCGGTAAACTGCGCGGTATCTCCACCGGCTTCCGCGATTTGGACTCCACGCTGGCCGGCCTGCAAAATTCCGATCTCCTGATTCTGGCTGCCCGCCCGAGCATGGGTAAGACGACATTTGTGATGAATATTGCGCACCATGTGGCGGCTCGCGAAGGCATACCGGTCGGCTTCTTCTCGCTCGAGGTTTCGAAGGAGCAATTGATCGATCAGCTGCTGGCGATCGAGTCCGGCGTCGATTCATGGAAGTTGCGTACCGGCGCCTTGGACGACGAGGACTTTCCCCGGATCAACCAAGCCATGGCCGAGCTTTCCGAAGCCCCGCTCTATATCGATGACTCGGCCACCACCAATGTCATGGAAATGCGCACCAAGGCACGGCGGTTGCAGGCCGAGCACGGTCTGGGCCTCATCATTATCGACTACTTGCAGCTCATATCCGGTTCGGCCCGCGGCAATGACGGCCGTCAGCAGGAGGTTAGTGACATATCACGCGGACTCAAAGGTTTGGCACGCGAACTCAACGTCCCTATTATCGCTCTGTCGCAGTTGTCGCGAGCCGTTGAATCGCGCAATCCGCCGATTCCGCAGCTGGCCGACCTCCGTGATTCCGGTTCCATTGAGCAGGATGCCGATGTGGTGATGTTTATTTACCGCGAGGCTTATTACAACAAAGAGACTGAACGCGAAAATATTACCGATATTATGATCAAGAAGCACCGTAACGGTCCCATCGGCGATATCGAACTTTATTTCCACCCCGACCAGCGCCGCTTCACCGACGTCGATCGCTTCGGTTCATAAATTTGATGCTGCTTAGGGCTTGATTCTGCTCGATCGGAAGCCATATTTATTGCATGGCAAAGTGTTTTTGTGGCGTACTGTCCGCTCTGCATGTAAACACTGATTTTATAATTTCAAACACCGCCGTTGGACGGACATCAAAATTGCCTTAAAATGCTCGACTTTCTATCTCATAACCATTAGTATTATAGGCATAACAAGTATTGTGATGCAGTGTTCCCCAAGTTAAACCAACGGTTTAATACAGGTACTCAATTTTCACGTATACTGTTCGCCCTCACCACCTTGGCAGGGCTGTTTGGCTTGTCGCTGGCCGGCTCACTGGTTGGTCTGG
>JBBSBR010000022.1:0-13804 GCA_038251135.1 Candidatus Saccharimonadia bacterium
GGCGACCAGTCCTCGGTCTCTGCCAAGCCCGCATCTTCGGATTCGGGTAAGAGCCACGGATCCGACGCTAAGCCTACTGACTCCGCAAAGAGTCACGGAACGGACTCCAACTCCAAGTCCTCGGACAAGGAAAAGAGTCACAACCCGGACGCCAAGCCGTCGGACAAGGGAAATGGCACTTCGGACAAGGGGTGCAACACACCCCCGCCCCCGAAGCCGCCGTGCGACCACCAGCACAAGCCGCCGGTGGTCAAGCCTCCGGTCACAGTGACCCCCCCAGGCAGTACGCCGACGGTCAAGCCTCCGGTCACAGTGACCCCCCCAGGCAGTACGCCGACGGTCAAGCCTCCGGTCACTAAGAAGCCGCCGACGGCCCCCAAGCTGCCGGTCGCCTTCAAGTCGCCGCCGGCACATGCCGCGCCGGTCGTAGATGTCGACAAGACGACTACGCTGGCTGTTCTCCCCCACACGGGAGGCGGCGACACCCTGAAGATGGCCGTCGCAGGCCTCCTCACCGTGCTGGTTGGCACCTTGGCCGTCCTCTGGACGGTTCGCCGTCCCAAGAACAGCCAGATCTAGATCTGACGACTAGGATACCCTAGCCGTCCCATCCCGGGCCCGGCCCCTCACTTTCCCCACGGGGATTTAAGTGAGGGTGCCGGGCCCTTTTTCGTTATCGATGCTGTACAATATATTTCATAAGCATAAGATTCATAACATGCGCCTTCGCCATCATCTGAAACACTGGTTTGTGCCTCATAAGCATAACGATCACCGGCCGCACCTGATTCGTGCTCACGGCCTTGTAATCCTCGCCGTCGCGGTCATCGGCATCCAGTTGATGGCCGTCACCATCCGTCCTGCCGACGTACGGGTCTTGGCCTACGCCACGGATATAACTCCAGTCGATCTGCTAACGCAGACCAACCAGCAGCGGGCCAGCAACGGCCTGCCGGCGCTTCGGCTCGACAGCCGCCTCAATACCAGTGCCACGCTCAAGGCTCAGAACATGTTTGCCGAGGATTACTGGGCGCATGTGAGCCCCAGTGGCATCCAGCCGTGGTATTGGTTTACCAAGGCCGGCTACAACTACAGCTACGCGGGGGAGAATCTGGCCAAGGATTTCGATACGACCGCCGGTACCATCGACGGGTGGATGAACTCGCCCGGTCACCGGGCCAACATTTTGAACGTCAACTATACCGACGTAGGTTTTGCAGTGATGAACGGCACGTTAGTCGGCGGTCAGACGACGCTGGTAGTGGCTCATTACGGCCATGAGGGTGGTCCTGCGACCGCCGTTGCCGCCGCTCCGGGACCGACGCCCATCCCGTTACGATCCGTTCCGGCTCCCGTAGCCACACCCGTACCCAGCGCAGCTCCGGTAGCCGTCGCGACTCCCAGCCCGGTATCGACCCCGACGCCGGCTCCGACACCATCAAAGCCGAGTGTGGCCGTGGTGACGAACGGCGACATCCGCGAATCGGCTCCTACTCCCCGGAGTTATTCGTTATTTAGGCCGCTGACTCTCACCCGCACGCTCAATTGGAATTCTCTCATTACGTTTGCGTTGCTCACCGTTCTGCTGCTCGTCTACCTCATTACCCACATGACCGTCTGGCGCAAGGGTCTCAAGCGCTGGCGCCGCCGGGGTTATCGAAATATGGCGCTAATTCAGGTCGGCGGATTGGTTTTGTTACTAACTATTATTGCCATTTCCAGCTTTGGTCACGTCGGCTAGCCAACAGGTGGTATAATATATCCAATTTGAAGGGATAATTGCCATGCAATCTGGATTTCACCTTGAGCCTTCCGAGCATGTGATACGCGTTGTCCGGCGTCACTGGATCGATCTGTTTCCCGTAGTTGTGTCATCGGCATTGCTGTTTCTGAGCGTACCGGTAATCGTGTACGTTTATGCCCGCAGCGCCTATAAAGTTCAATTGCCGCTGGAATTTATGGGCTTAGCGTTAATTATTATATTGATTCTGGCCGGTGCCATCCTTGGTCTTGGTTTGTTTGTCTATCGTCAGAATTATCTGATCCTAACCAATATGCACCTGATTCAGGTCGAACAACGCGGTATATTTGACCGTCAGGTTTCTCAGCTGAGTCTGGCTCGGCTTCAAGACGTATCGGGCAAGCGTTTTGGAATTTTGGCGACATTGCTGGATTATGGCAATATGGAGGTTCAATCGGCCGGTGAGCACGAGAAGTTTATCTTTCGTAACGCCGCTTCGCCGCAGGAGTTAGCCGATGACTGCCTTCAGGCGCATGAAACATATATGCGCGAGAACGGTTTGGAGCATCCGCCGCCGGCCGTCTAGTTTTGTTCAAGTGCGTAATCATTTACGCTTAAGTACAATAATCTACCTAATTAGTCAATGATCAGGTATAATGACAGTCTATGCCTGATTTTAGACTTGTCAGCAAATACCAACCCGCCGGCGACCAGCCCAAAGCAATCGCCAGCCTCATCGACGGACTCAATCGCGGTGATCGTGAGCAGACGCTGCTCGGGGTAACTGGTTCCGGCAAGACTTTTACGATGGCCAACATCGTCCAAGAGCTGCAACGGCCGACGCTCGTCTTGAGCCACAACAAAACTCTGGCGGCTCAGCTGTACGGGGAGTTCAGACAGTTCTTCCCCGACAATGCGGTCCAGTACTTCGTAAGCTACTACGATTACTACCAGCCTGAAGCTTACATTCCGCGTAGTGACACGTTTATCGAGAAGGATTCGGCTATCAACGAGGAGATCGACCGGTTACGTCACGCTGCCACGATGAGCTTGCTGACTCGGCGCGATGTATTGATCGTGGCTTCGGTAAGCTGCATTTACGGCCTCGGTAATGTGAGCGATTATACCGCCATGACGGTGGAGATCAAGGTGGGGGAGACGAAACGGCGCGACAAACTGCTGCGTCAGCTCACCGATATTCAATACCAACGAAACGATCTGGATTTTAGCCGCGGTAAGTTCCGCGTACGCGGCGACTCGGTCGAGATCTTCCCGATCGGGGAAGAGACGGCCTATCGGCTGGAATTCTTCGGCGACGAGCTCGAGCGTATCCGTCAGATCGATCCGCTGACCGGCGAGCAATTGTCCGAACTCAAATCACTCAAGATATTTCCCGGCAAGCACTATGTGACGCCGCAGGAGAAGCTGCAGCGTGCCGTGATCAAGATCGGCGAGGAGCTCGATGAGCGCGTGGGATTACTGGAAGCCGACGGTCGCCTGGTTGAAGCCCAACGCCTCAAACAGCGCACCAAATACGATATGGAGATGATGGCCGAGACGGGCTTCGTGAGCGGCATCGAAAACTATTCGCGTTACTTGAGCGACCGTGAACCGGGTGAACAACCCGCAACGCTGATGGATTATTTCCCGGATGACTTTCTGCTTTTTGTGGATGAGTCGCATATCACATTGCCCCAGGTTCGCGGTATGTATAACGGCGATCGGGCGCGTAAGGAGACGCTGGTGGATTACGGCTTCCGTTTGCCCAGCGCTCTCGATAACCGACCGCTCAAGTTTCCCGAATTCGACCGTCATATCAACCAGGCAATTTATGTGAGCGCGACCCCTGCCGAGCTCGAACTGACCCGCTCGACGCAGGTCGTGGAGCAGGTAATTCGTCCGACCGGGTTGCTCGACCCCGAGATCAGCGTGCGGCCGATCGAACATCAGATCGATGATCTGCTGGCCGAGATTCGCGCCACGACGGCCAAGGGCCAGCGCATACTGGTCACGACGCTTACCAAACGCATGGCTGAGGATTTAACCGAATACCTGCATGAGGCTGGAGTGAAGGTTCAGTATTTGCATTCCGAGGTACATACGCTCGATCGGGTCGACATTTTGCAAGACCTGCGGCTGGGAGTCTTTGATGTGGTCGTGGGTATCAACCTGTTGCGCGAAGGCCTCGACTTGCCTGAGGTTTCGCTGGTCGCCATTCTCGACGCCGACAAAGAAGGTTTTTTGCGTGGCGAGTCGGCTCTGATCCAGACGATCGGCCGGGCGGCCCGCCACGTGGAGGGGAGGGTTATAATGTACGCCGACAAAATCACGCGCAGTATGAAGGTGGCGATGGACACTACGACGGCCCGCCGCAAGATTCAGGCGAAGTACAACGACGACCACGGCATTACCCCGGAAGGCATCCAGAAGGCCATGAGCGAGCGTATGCAGGCACAAGCTGAGGCTGAAACCTCGGAGATCAAGCCGTTAAATCTGGAAGAAATTCCCAAAGCCGAGCGTGATCACCTGATCAAGGATCTGACCAACCAGATGAACCTGGCTTCCCAGAACCTGCAATTCGAGAAGGCCGCCGCTCTGCGCGACCAGATCGCGGAACTCAAAGGCGCCGTCGCGGCCATTAAGCCTAAGAAATCGCGCCGCTAGGGTATCTCGCGCTAGTGCTTGCGTGGTATGGTACAGAGACCATAACGAGGTATCGAATTGGAAATCACGGTCAAGAAACGACTCATGCTCTTTGCCGGAAATTCTAATCCCGATCTAGCTCAGGCGGTAGCATCGAAGCTCGGAATTGAGCTTGGGGTAGCCAATTTACAGCAATTTCCCAACGGTGAGTTGCATTGCCGGTACGAAGAATCCATCCGCGGCGCGGATGTTTTTATTTTGCAGTCTCATTTTCAGGGCGACGGGTTCTCGCTCAATGATTCAATCATTCAGCAGGGCATCATGATCGATGCCGCGTTTCGTGCTTCAGCCAAACGCATTACCGCAGTCTGTCCCTACATGGGGTACTCGCGCCAGGACCGTAAAGCCACCGGCCGTGAGCCGATTTCGTCGAAGTATATTTATAATATCTTTCATGCGGCCGGGGTTGATCGCATCATGAACGTCGATATGCACTCCAGCCAAGCCCAGGGTTTCTTCGACGGTCCGGTTGACCATTTAACGGCTATGCCGGTACAGCTCAAGTACCTCAAGAAAGAATTTGGCAGCGACATCGTGGTCGTTTCCCCGGATACCGGACGCGTGAAGGTCATTGAGCGCTTTGCCAATCGGTTGGCCAATGGCCACGGAGCGGTTGATATAGCTATTATTCACAAATCACGAAAGTCTGGCCGGGCCGAGGCTTTGGCAATCGTCGGTGAGGTTAAAGGCCGGGTTTGCGTACTGATCGACGACATGGTCGACACCGCCGGGACTATTTGTGCCGCCGCCGATATCCTAAAGAAGGAGGGTGCCAAGTCGGTCATTGTGCTTACGACCCACGCGATTTTTTCGGGTCCGGCAATCGAGCGACTTGAAGCCGCACCGATTGACAGGGTCATCGTCACCGATACGCTTCCGGCGCACCAAACCGCCAACCTCAAGAAACTTGAAGTACTGTCCGTTGCGGGCATCATAGCCGACGCCATTCAGGCTGTCTTCAACGAAAACTCCGTCTCGGATCTGTTTGATAAGCAGAATCAGTTTTAGTCTGATTCGGTGTTACTTGCGGCGGCCGAAAAAGCCACGCTTTTTGTCAGCAGGATCAGAGAATCGATTCTGGCCCGCTGTCGCTGACGCGGGTTCTTTTGGAAGTTGCATCTCCGCGAGTTGAGCCGCATCAATATGCTTCATAACAACTTTGTCCGGCGTTGGACCGTCGGTGACGATGGTCACTTTGCCGTTCGCGGCTTGTTTCAAGACTCTCCATCCGCTTGCACCCGCCGGCTCATCGAACTGAACCCTTTGATCATCTAGGAAACGAGGCTGAAAGCTCGCCAACCGGTCAGCGCCCAGTTCTTTTTCTGCATATTTGCCGTCTGGCTCCGGAATCATTTTTCTGACCTCGACTTTGTCGCCGATAGTGGCCGTAACCACCCAATTTAACTCAATGGTTCCGTTTGACTGCAGTACCGCAGCTTGTCGTACCTGAGTGAAATCGGGTTTTGGTTCAGCTGAGCGTTCTCGGTTGGCCGCTATGTCTGCAAGCTCGGCGTTTTGCTGAGCAGTCTCCGTGGACTGGAAGGCGGGAACTTTATCTATAATAGGTTCGTTTTCCTGCATGGCTTTTCCCTTAAATCTTAAGCGGATTGTATCATATTTTGATCCGATTCCAGATGGCTGAGATGCAAAGTTAAACCCCCTCGCCAGTTTCAGCGAAGGGGTGGGTGGGCGGAGGCCACAATAAAAACATTGGTTCTGTGGTGGGGGTCGTAGTAGTTGGCCAACGTGTACCAACTGACAAACCCCAGCACTACAGTGCTGACCAGAGCGACTTGCAGGATCAGCCGGCGTTTCCAAGCTCCCTGGAACAGGAACGGGAGTTGGCTGCCCAGGTAGTAGATGAAGACCGGGTAGACAAAGAAGTCGTGCCAAGTCTTGCTCGGCGCATGGAGCGCACCATACGGCCAGCTCATGAACTGCGAGAAGTGGAAGAAGAAGCTCACCACTACGGCTACCGCCATCATGGCTAGGCGCCACTTGAGGCTGTCGGCCAGGGGGTTGTCGACGCGGGCAATAGCTCGCATCCGGCCCAGCGCGTAGGCCATGAGCGGCAGCAGCAGGCCGTCGCCGATGAAGAAGACGGCCGAATGATGGCCCGGCAGAAGCATATCGTGACCCTCGAAGATTGCCGCCAGCGCCATGACGGGCACCCACGAGATGCCGAGCGCCACCAGGTAGGGCAGAACTCGCGTGAGGCGCGGTCGATTCGGAATTACCACACGGTAGACGCGGTGAATCGTGCCGAAGGCAATCAGGGTCGCCAGCATCGCTATGATCTGGAAGATCAGCTCCGATCCGGAGCGGGGGGAAACCGACTCGAAGGCAGCCGAAACATGCAAGGGGATCATCCTCCGCTCTCCGGAGAGGTATAAGGTGCGCGAGTAAGCTCGATTGGATTTATAGTGCTCTTGCTTTCGCACCATTACAAGCTTGAATTTGTGATGCGCCGTGCATGTAATTTGTGAAAATTCCCGCAACCGTGTAACTTCAAGCATAAGGAGTATATATGACCGACGTAAGTGAAAGAGCCGGACGAGTCCTGCATTCGCTGATTGCCGAGGATGGCAGCGGTTGGTATACCGGCCGCGGTCAGCTCTTTAACCACACCATTTTTGGCCGTGACGTCGCGATGATTTCGCTCTGGACGATGCACCTGGGTCCGGAATTTCGTGATGCGGCGCGGGGGACGATTCACTCGTTGTCAAAGTTTCAGGGACTAAAACGCAATGACCTGAGCGAAGAGGAACCCGGCCGCATTCTCAATGACTACAAACCGTACCGCAAGTGGCGGGCATCCAATCTGTATCGGGCGGTTAACCGCACCGTCGGTTTGGCTTGGGGCGGGAGTTGGGACGCCGAGCTCGGCTACGTAGGGCTCGACTCCACTCCGCTTTATGTCCAGCTAGTCGCGGCTTATGCGGGCATCGATCGGAGCGTGTTGGATGAGCGGGTGAGCCGGCGTGACGGCAATACCGTCCTGGTACGTCAGTGCCTGCTGGAGGCGGTCGCCTGGATATCCTCGCACCGTGGCCGCCACGGCTTGGTGGCGAGCCGGCGCCGCAATCCGTCGTCGTTGTTTTATCAGAGTTGGCGGGATTCGCATCTGGCCTATCTCTACCCGAACGGGCAGCTGGCGTCGCTATCCCGGCCGGTCATCTATCTCGAAGTACAAGTAGCCTGTATCGATGCGTTGCGGGCGGCATCGGATCTGTTGGGTAATGATCTTCCGCAGGAAGCGGCTGAATGGCGCCGCCAGGCTGATGAGATCGTGGCATCGATTATTGCTAATTTTTGGCTTCCCGAAGCTAAAATGTTTGCAATGGCACTCGACCCGACGCGCCGCGGCCGGCTGGTTGCCATGCCGACGCCGGCCTCAAGCCAAGGCTGGCTCCTCGACTCATCTTTCTTTGACGGTCTGCCTGCCCGTGACCGCCAAACGTATCTGGAGGCGATACTGCGTCGTCTCGGATCCAGCGAGTTCATGACCGCCGCCGGCATTCGAGCCAGGGGTAACGGCGCCGATTCGGGTTTGGGTATTGCCGATTACCACGGTTCATGGACGGTTTGGCCGGTCGACGGTTACAAGTATGCCCGCGGTCTCCGACGTCAGGGATTTCCAGGTCTGGCCGCGGACCTTGAGCAACGAACCCTGACCGCGGTCGAAAAGAGCGGCTCGTTCTACGAATTTTTCCTCGTCTCGCCCGCCGGTGAGGTCCTTTGGAAGCCGTATGAGAAGCCAGACTTGCTGCCGAAGCGCAAAATCGACCTGCAGATTCTACCCGAACGCGACCTGGGCTGGACGGTGGCCGCGAGCTACTTGATTACGCGCCAAATATCGCCTGAATTGAGCCACGGAGCATCCGAGAAATGGCGTCGGGGTCTGGAGAATGAAGTCTTGGGTCATCTCGGTCATCAGCCGCCGCACCATCAAGCCTCGGCGCATCCGTTTGGCGTCCGGCGCAACCGCGGGGCGTTTCGAGTCGCCCGAAAGGCCGTTATGGCGGTTGTTTATGAGTATGTCGCCAAGCGTTAATCGGCAAATAGGCACAAAAAACCGGCACGTATGCCGGAGGTGGTATCGGGTACCGGCCGCGCAGATCGCGCGGCCGGTACCCATAGTGGGTCAGGGGAGTGGTTGAGACATTGGTTCGACGCTCATGGTCGACCAGTCCCATGCGACGTGGAGGTCGTTTGGGTTGAGCTTGGCCATCGCGTCGTGGAGACCGAAGAGGCCCCAGGCGGCGATGCCAAAAATGGCCAGGACCGATCCGAAGACCGGTCCGAGCGTCCAACCTTGGAGGATGGCCGGTACCGCCAGCAGCGTAAGGCCGCTGAAGAGCACGGTATAGGCCACCATGTCGTGGACGATCTTCGTCGGGGAGCTGTTCTGCGCCGCAGAATAGGCTCCCGCATCGATGATCCAGTGGAAGCCGGCCGATGCGCCGAGACCGATGATGATCGCGATGACCGTCCACCAGCCGGAGCGCCACCAGCTGGCGGCATCGATGTGCTTCCAAACGAGCGCCGAGGCACCCGCCACGAGCGGCAGGGCAAGGGCATCTCCTAGGATGAAGGCCCAGCTCCCTTTCGTCAGGCTGAAGATTGTTGCCGGTCCGCGTCCTTCGATCCAGTAAGCCACGAGGGCCATAGGGATCGTCGAGGCAAAAAGTGCGGCTGCGGCGGCCCCGTACCAGTGACCGCGCATCCCGAAAGAGCGCAGGAACCAGAACACAGTGACCGCCCCCTTTCATGTCGAAGAACGATGAACGTTCCACTGGTGTATCCGGTGAAGGATACAACAATAGCATATCTCGTATAAAAAGTCAATTAAAAGCCCACCGTTTAAGGTGGGGTCTGAGTGGGGCGGCAGTAGGCCGCCCCACTCAAGTCAGATTACGTTTTCGCCGTCGATCTCGACGTAGCCAAGCAGATCATAAACCCGCTCCATCGGAGCTATCGGCCAGAAGACGTTCGAATAGGTGCACTTAGCGCACCTGTAGCTCGTGTCCTGGCTCTTCCACGGCTCCTTGCGGAAGCTCTTAGGCTGGCTGGCAACCCTCATCTCGGCAGCCTCCAGCGCCTCGCTAAGCGTCAGCGCCGGGTTGCCGTGGAACAGCTGGCCCCAGGTGATATTGGCCGCCGGGCCCATGACGAATGGCTCCATCGCCTCCGCATCGTCCAGTTGCTTGGGGTCTACCGGACCCCGTTGCCGCATCGTTTCCAGATCGAAGACTGTCACAGCAAATTGGGTCGACAGCGATTGGAGGCTGACCATAATCTCGCCGTGACGCGGCGATAGGTAACGTACCATCATGGTACGCGGATCCTTGGGCTTCCAGTGAAAGACGTCGACTTTGACCCCGGTCGACTTATGCACGAAGACGAAACGAAAGTCCGTTTGCGGCCCGTCGACGTGGAAATGGTGAACCAGGAATTTCTCGGTGAGCTCCGCATTGAAGCTTTCGGGGCCGCGAGCGATGAGATCAAGGTCATTGAATGGTCGATCGATTTTCTCGCCTTCCCGTAGGAGGTTGTAGCGGATCGCCAGACCGCCCACGAAGGTGTAGTCACCTATGATCTTCGGTAGCAGGTCGTCCAGTGTAGCTGCGACTCGGTCTTGGTCTTCCGGTAAGAAGGCTTTGATGAGATCACGTGCCATCAGGAACCCCCTTAAGGGCAACGATTCATGGGAAAGAGCAGACTCTAAAATAACATTTTATGGGTGTAAAGTCAAATCCGACAGTGATGCCATGGCGCACCCCGAAGTCTTGCCACCTGAACAAAAAACGTGTACAATTTGTGCTCGTAACGGGTGGTATATATGGCCGACAAGATCGTCATTCGCGGAGCACGCGAGCATAACCTCAAAAACATTGATGTGGAGATCCCGCGCGATAAGTTGGTTGTGATCACCGGCCTCTCCGGTTCAGGGAAGTCTTCGCTCGCCTTTGATACGATCTACGCCGAGGGTCAGCGCCGCTATGTTGAGAGTTTGAGCGCCTATGCGCGTCAATTCCTCGGCCTCATGGAAAAGCCGGACGTCGACCAGATCGACGGCCTCTCACCGGCCATCTCAATCGATCAGAAATCTTCCTCACGCAACCCGCGCTCAACGGTTGGTACCGTCACCGAGATCTATGATTACCTCCGTCTCCTCTATGCGCGCGTCGGCGTGCCGCACTGCCCCATCTGCGGTCTCGAAGTGACGCGCCAGACGGCTGGTCAGATTGTTGATCAGATGATTAAGCTGCCCGAGGGCACGCGGATCATGCTCATAGCTCCGGTCGTGGACGACAAGAAAGGGGAGCATCGCCAAGTGGCTGCCGAGCTCAAAAAAGCCGGCTATACCCGGCTCCGGGTCAACGGCGTGATTTACGATACCGATGAATTTCCTGATCTGGACAAGCAGAAGAAGCATACGGTTGAGGCCGTGGTGGATCGGCTGGTTGTCGATGCTGAGCTGCGCCAGCGGTTGACCGAGTCCACCGAGCAGGGTTTGGCTCTGAGCGACGGCATGATCAAGGTCGTTCAGGTGGACGAACAGGGCAAGGTGGTTAGCGAGCAGGTCTACTCCGAGCACTTCGCCTGCCCCGTCCACCGCGAAATCTCGCTGCCCGAGATAGCGCCGCGGAATTTTAGTTTCAACTCGCCTCACGGCGCCTGCCCGCACTGTACCGGATTGGGGACTCGGCTCGAAGTCGATCCGGAATTTGTGATTCCCAACCGTCGTTTGACGATCGCCGAGGGCGCCATCCGGCCGTGGTCCAAGACGACCAGCCGCATGAGCTGGTATACCAAATTGCTGGAAGGCGTCGCCCAGACCTTCAAATTCTCCCTGGACGTGCCCGTATCCGAAATGAAGCCGGCCGATTTGCGGATAGTTCTGTATGGTTCCGGCGACACCACCATCAATACCAAGGGTCCGGGCGGCCGCGTATACCACACCACGTATGAGGGAGTGATCCCGAATATGGAGCGCCGTTACCACGAGACAGACTCGGAATTTGTCCGCAAAGACATCGAAAAGTATATGGCTGAGCGTGAATGCCCAGTCTGCCACGGCAAGCGCCTCAAGCCGGAGATACTGGCGGTCACGGTCGGCGGCAAGAGTATCGTGGATCTGACGACCCTCTCAATCGGTGATGCCATGAAGCACTTCAAGGAACTTAAGTTTAACGCCCGCGATACCCAGATTGCGTCTCAGATTCTCAAAGAGATCAGCGCCCGATTGACCTTTCTGCGCGACGTCGGACTGGAGTATTTGACCCTCGATCGCAGTGCCAATACCTTGGCCGGCGGTGAGGCTCAGCGAATACGGCTGGCGACCCAGATCGGATCGAGCCTCATGGGCGTGCTTTATATCCTCGACGAGCCGTCTATCGGCCTGCATCAGCGCGATAACGATCGTCTGATCACGACGTTGATTCGCCTCCGCGATCTCGGCAATACCGTCATTGTGGTAGAGCACGACGAAGATACCATTCGGATGGCCGATTATGTGATCGACATCGGACCTGAGGCCGGTGAGCACGGCGGCCGCGTCGTCGCGGCCGGTACGCCGGCTGAGGTCGAGGCGGTAGCCGAAAGTCTGACGGGTCAATATCTGTCCGGTAAGCGCTCCATCGAGCCGCCCAAGAAGCGCCGCGCCGGCAACGGCAAGCGAATTACCGTTACCAATGCCCGCGAGCACAACCTGCAGGGGATTGACGTCGACATCCCGCTGGGGATGCTGGTGACGGTCACGGGCGTATCGGGTTCCGGCAAGAGCAGCCTCGTGAACGACATTATCGCCAAGAAGTTAGCGCAAGTGTTTCATCGGGCCGGCGATCTGCCCGGCAAACACGATGAGATTCTCGGGTTGAAGAATCTCGACAAGGTTATTAGTGTCGACCAGTCGGCCATCGGCCGTACTCCGCGCTCCAATCCGGCCACCTATACGGGCGTCTTCGGTGATATTCGCGAACTCTTTGCCCAGACGCCCGAAGCCAAGATCCGCGGCTACAAGGCCGGCCGTTTCAGCTTCAACGTCAAAGGCGGCCGCTGCGAGCTCTGCCGCGGCGACGGCATCATCAAGATCGAGATGCACTTCCTGCCCGACGTCTACGTGACCTGCGAGGAGTGCAAAGGGCACCGTTACAACCGCGAAGCCATGGAGATCCACTACAAAGGCAAAACTATCGCCGGCGTTCTCGAGATGACCGTGGAGATGGCCGCCGAGTTCTTTGAGAACATCCCCTCCATCCACCGCAAGCTGTCGACGCTCGTGAACGTTGGGTTGGGTTATATCCGTCTCGGCCAGAGCGCCACGACTTTCAGCGGGGGTGAAGCTCAGCGTATCAAGCTCGCGACCGAATTGGCCCGCCGCAGCACCGGCAAGACGCTCTACATTCTCGACGAACCCACGACCGGACTTCATTTTGAAGACGTCAATCGGCTGCTGGGCGTGCTTAACGCGCTCGTCGATACCGGCAACTCGGTCCTCATTATCGAACACAACTTAGACGTCATAAAATGCAGCGACTGGTTGATCGACATGGGTCCGGAAGGCGGCAGCGGCGGCGGTACCGTACTGGTGACCGGCTCGCCCGAACACGTCGCCAAGGACGCCAAGAGCCATACCGGGCAGTATCTGGCGCGCGTCTTTGCCAAAGCCAAGGCAAAAAATACCGTTTCGGTCTAATAATATATTCCGCGTTTCGTCCTCTAAAGGACTCGTCAGAACGATAGTCTAATCGTTGACGCGGGCCCCTCCCCGCAGTGGGGGAGGGGGTTAGTTGGAGCCGGAGCGCTTCTTGCGCTTCGGGCGCCATCCGGAGACGGCGACAAATATCGCGAACGCCAGACCGACGGCAAAGATGATGCCGAGGCTGTCCAACGCGATTCCGTACAGCCATCTGCGGGAAGGCGGGAAGATGAGCGCGACGACGAGCACGGTGATCACGGCGTTGCGCGGTCGCGCAACGATCCATGCTCCCGTCTGGCCGACGAGGCGGCGCAGACGCACACCGAGCTCGTTCATCGCCAGGGCCCCTTTTCGACAGTCTGGGAAATGCCCAGCTGACTTGCGAACGCTTGTTCTAGGATAAGACCAAGCTTGATCAGGCGCGCACTCATGGCTTTCACCTGCTGCTCCAATCTGGCGGGTACCAGCCGATCGATTAATCGACTCAAGGCGATATTATACGCTATTATATCGTAATTGTCAACAATGAGGTATACTTGAAGCTATGACTGACGCTCTCCGTGATAAACTCAAAACCCTCCCCGCCGAACCCGGCGTATACTTTCATCGCGATGCCAACCGGAAGATTATTTACATCGGTAAGGCGGCCGTGCTCA
>JBBSBR010000023.1:0-12114 GCA_038251135.1 Candidatus Saccharimonadia bacterium
AAAGGTCTCGGCAAGCCCAGCGCGGCAACGCTCGATGATACCGGGTCGCTGGCGGCAGTGAAGACGGCGGTCTACGACTCAAAGACCGGCACGATCAGCTTTAAGACGTCGACGCCGGCCAGCACGCTGGTTCTGGCTTCGGTCAAACAGGGAATACCTTGGAATTTCATAGCAATTATCTTCGTGCTGCTGATGATCGTGGCGGCTGTCTTCGCACTGGTGCTTCGCCGCAACCAAAAAGCCGGTTACGATGAGTATCTCCGTTCAAAGTACTATAATTTATAAACATTTTGTGGTATAGTAGTTGATTATTATTCAGTCTGGTGAGCCAGAGGACATCTATGATCAGCTCAAATCTCCGGAGGATTACCATCCAGCTCGCCGCAGGCTTCATGCTCGTTGCGGGCTCAGTCTTGCCGGCGTACGCGGCCTTACCGGGCATAGTTCTGTCCGGACGCGTCGTAAATACCAGCACCGGTAATCCGATCGCCGGAGTTCAGATACTGACATGCACTGCCAACAGCCCCGTGACCGACGCCAACGGGCACTGGCAGACATTGGTGCCTACCAATACGCTGTACTGCGCAAGGGTTGGCACGGGAGTTCCCAGCGGCTTAACGGGTCCGTTGGCGACCAATATTAATCTGGAAATTAAGCAGGCCGCCTCGTATGAACACCAAGAGGCGGGAGTGAATTGCTATCATAATTCGGTATGTACGGCCGATCTGCAAATTTGGGATCGTTCATACGACGGCGGACTTGATTTTGCCTTTCGAAATGCCCCGGTTAAGTCGACGGCTCCCACCCCGGTGAAGCCCGCGCCCCCTGTCCCGGCGCCCCCTGCGGCCGTTACCCCGGTTCCAACACCGACCCCGACCCCAGCACCCGCCCCATCGCCGGAAGCTTCTGCGGCTCCAACTTCAGCCGTGGTGAGTTTTGCGAGCGACGACCGGATCGCGACGGTCGAAGTACCAACGAAGAACGTGCCCTCAGGTGCTGTCTGTACGGTAAACAAGACCGATTCCGCTTACACGATTTCCGGAAAGACTACGGTAGCGGGTGATTATGAGCTCAAATGTACGTCCCAAATCGGGGAGTCGGTTGATCTGACGGTAAGCAGCGTGGCATGGCAGTTTCACCTAAAGGATCTCCTGCATAACCTCTATAGCCCCCAAGCGGGGATTCATGCCGACAACTCGACTACGGTTACGGCGAGCTTCTACGACAAAAAGACCAATATTTTGAGCTTCACCGCACCGGCCGGGGCCATTGTATTTGCAGTGGCCTCAACCCCGAGCTATAGCTGGGTGAACATTCTCGCAGTCGTGATCGGGCTAATCTTGCTCATCGCCTTCATCCTCTTCTTCCCGCTGCGCGTTCACCGCCGGCGCAGCTACCGTGAATATCTTCGTTCGAAATACTATGATTTATAGCTGAAATTCTCTTGACACCGGCGTATCAGATAAGGTACATTGATTGAGTCTTGAAAAGGTTCTGAAGTTATAGCAAGCCTCTGGCTGGCTATTTATTTTGTCCTTAGTGAGTGTTTTTTGAAAGTTATATTGTGCAGTGTAATGAAAGTCTGTTTTTTCCGTCAGTGGGAAGCAGACGAATGACATTCATTGACCTTCCCCGGTCAGTGAATACAAAATATCTTTGAGCGATTTACCAGCTCAAACAACCCAAGTCTCCTGTGGACGTTTACGTTCATGCGAGCATTTTTGGAGAGTTTGATCCTGGCTCAGGATGAACGCTGGCGGCGTGCCTAATACATGCAAGTCGAACGGACGAACTATTTGGAGAACAACCTAAGTGATATCTATTTATAGATTGAACGCAGGTGGTTCCCCTCATAGCTCGTTAGTGGCGGACGGGTGAGTAACACGTTGGTACCTACCCTGAAGTGGGGAATAATTCGCCGAAAGGCGGACTAATACCGCATATTGCCGAAAGGTGAAAGCAGTAATGCGCTTCAGGAGGGGCCTGCGTCCCATTAGCTAGTTGGCGGGGTAAATGCCCACCAAGGCGACGATGGGTAGCTGGATCGAGAGGTTGACCAGCCACACTGGGACTGAGATACGGCCCAGACTCCTACGGGAGGCAGCAGTAAGGAATCTTCCACAATGGACGAAAGTCTGATGGAGCAACGCCGCGTGCAGGATGACGGTCTTCGGATTGTAAACTGCTTTTATAGATGAAGATTATGACGGTAATCTATGAATAAGGACCGGCTAACTACGTGCCAGCAGCCGCGGTAATACGTAGGGTCCAAGCGTTATCCGGAATCACTGGGCGTAAAGCGTGCGTAGGCGGATGTTTAAGTGAAATGTTAAATCGTGTGGCTCAACCATATCGATGCATCTCATACTGGGCATCTAGAGGATGGCAGAGGCAAGTGGAATTTGTAGTGTAGCAGTGAAATGCGTAGAGATTACAAGGAACACCAATGGCGAAGGCAGCTTGCTGGGCCATTTCTGACGCTGAGGTACGAAAGCGTGGGGAGCGAACAGGATTAGATACCCTGGTAGTCCACGCCGTAAACGATGCATACTAGTTTTTTGGGGTATCGACCCCCTGAGAAACGAAGCTAACGCGATAAGTATGCCGCCTGGGAAGTACGGCCGCAAGGCTAAAACTCAAAGGAATTGACGGGGACCCGCACAAGCGGTGGATGATGTGGTTTAATTTGACGATACGCGAAGAACCTTACCCAGGCTTGACATCCTAGGAATCCTTGAGAAATCAGGGAGTGCCTTCGGGAGCCTAGTGACAGGTGCTGCATGGCCGTCGTCAGCTCGTGTCGTGAGATGTTGGGTTAAGTCCCGCAACGAGCGCAACCCTTATCGTATGTTGTATTTTTCATGCGAGACTGCCCGGGCCAACCGGGAGGAAGGTGGGGATGACGTCAGGTCAGCATGGCCCTTACGCCTGGGGCTACACACGTCATACAATGGCCGGTACAACGCGTTGCGAAATCGCGAGATGGAGCTAATCGCACCAAAACCGGTCTCAGTTCGGATTGCAGGCTGCAACTCGCCTGCATGAAGTCGGAATCGCTAGTAAACGTGGGTCAGCACACCACGTTGAATACGTTCCCGGGTCTTGTACACACCGCCCGTCACGTCACGGAAGTCGCCAACACCCGAAGTGCCTATTTTCTAGGCCCTAAGGTGGGGGTGGTAACTGGGATGAAGTCGTAACAAGGTATCCGTACCGGAAGGTGCGGATGGATCACCTCCTTTCTAGGGAGATACAGTCTAGCAATAGACTCCGGAGCCTAGTTCGCTCCGGCCAGCACAGTCCCTTCGGTTGATCTGCTCGCTTGCGAGATGTGATCTCGAATACTTTCTGCGGTACTTCTAGGTCGGCATTACGCTGCACGATAGAGCTTTCAAACAAAAGCAGCCCTTTGGGGCTGCTTTTTGGTGGAGGGATTTACTTATAACAGTAGTTTTAGCTACGCATAGGTAAATAAGTAAGTATCACGAACCGGGTCATCAACAATTGACAAAATTTACTAAAACCAGCATAATGTACAAATCTAATCCCCGACCGAAGGAATTACCATGGGTATCCGCCAGCTCTTCGGGGTCAGGAAGCACCCCCGTACCGTCAAACCTGAGCAGCGTTCCTACGAGTTTGACGTCTACTTTGTGCGCGCCGGCGAGCTTGGCGCCGATGAGTATGGCCGCCCCGGCCTGTCTGAGTTCGGCGCCCTTCAAGCGTTTGATTTGGCCAAGTCTATCAAAGCCGCGCACTCCGATACGACCATTGAGGTACTTGAAGCTTACGACCCTCGGATTTTTTCGGGGCGTCAGACGCTTATGGCCGGCCTGATCGCTAACGACCTCGGGACGGAAGCCAAGCGGTTTCCATGGCATGAACTGAGCCTGTTTAACATGGCTCACGGCTGGGACGACAAGCACTTGTTCTTGGATCGGCTGCGCGCCTGCGCTGAGACCAATGGCACCAACGTGTTTATTGTGGTCGCCATGCAGCCGACGATCGAGAGTATCTTCGCTGGCCGCTATATAGGCGAAGGCACGGCGCACCACCTGTCGATTGTGAGCAAGGACATGTTCCATTCCAGCGTCACCATCGTGTGACCCAAAAGCCCCCACCTCTGATGATTCTAAGGCGGGGGCTAACTATGTCTTTGGACGATTTTATTAATTATTCCGACGGTTTGAGGCGGGTGTAGAGATTCAGAGTGTGGCGAGCATTGGGCTCGATGGGGAGCTCAGCCAGCGCCTGGCGGGCAGTGAGCCAGATGTAGTCTTGGGCCTCTTCGTTGAGGGTAACCTTCTTAGACGGAACGATGGCCGTATAGTCGGCAAAGATATGATTTATGTGCGATTTGAAGTAGCCCGAGTCACGGATCTGGTCGAAGGTGGTCAGATGTGAGCCAACCTTGGCGCGGAGGCCCGTCTCTTCACGGATGCCGCGCGTGAGGGTGTCGTGCAGGCGCTCGCCGCGATGAACCTTCTCGCCGATCATGCTGTAGCGCCCTCCCCACTTGTGGGTCTTTACGAAGAGAAGTTCCTTTTCGGCCAAAGGCGATTCATGTTCAATGATGGCACCGACGGCGACGATGGATCCGGGAACTAATAATCGCTCGAGCAGCCGGTGAATGAGGTAGTTATCTTTGGTTGTAGGTAGCGATGAAGGTAGAGAATTATAAGTGAGAATATAGTCTGCGAGTTGCCTGGGGGACCAAACCGCGTTCTGGCCGATGTAGGCAGGGTGGTCGCTTGGAGCCTTCGTAAAATAGGTACTGACCCCTGTCAGTTGGGCTATTCCGAGTTCATAAGCAGTACTTGGGCCGACGTAACCACCAGGATTTACGAAGTAGCTGAAGCCGTTTACTCCGAGATTCTTGAGGTTAAGCAGGTAGCGCAGCTCTACCTGGCGCGGATCAATACCTTCCTCGCCCTCAAGAACGGCAAAACCGTCGGTAAATCCGATAATATCGGTGGCATCAGGCGCCAGAACGGTAAAACCAGCCTTGGTAAAGATGGCGTGTGCCTCGAGAATGGCATCAAAATGGCGCTGAAAGCTTCCGTGCAGAACCACGCGTACGTCGCCGGGTGAATTAATCATACTAACTACTCTATATCAGTAGCTGGCGAGAAACAAAATCGTTGTCATGAAAGCAATAATAAGGAAATGTCTGAATATCCCGCCCGTTCCAGGCTTTAGGCAGCAGCCGGTTTCAGTGGTGGAAGCGTAATGGTGAAAGTCGAGCCCATACCGGGAGTACTTTGGGCGGCAACGTGCCCGCCCTGAGACTCTACCAGCAGCTTGGTCGCGTACAGACCGATTCCGGTACCCTCAAAGTTGTACTCGAGGGTGCTAGTGCCGCGGTGGAATTTTGTGAAAAGCTTGTCCATTTCTTCGGCCGCGATCCCGACGCCGGTGTCTGAAACCGTAAATGTATATTTGTCATCCTTGAGCTCAAATTTGACAGTTGCCGTACCGCCTTCCGGGGTGAACTTGACGGCGTTGGCAATAACGTTCGACAAAGCGTTTCGGGCGTGCCACAGGGACAGCCGGACCGATGAATCGGCTGCGGGGAGATCCCAGCGAAGTTTTATTTTTTTCTGGTCGGCCACAAGCGTAAAGTTTTCGCGCAGGGGATTGATTATGTCGCTGAGCTTCGATGTGGTCGTGGTAACGGGGTGGGTGTTGCCGGCCTCGATGGTCGAGATGGTAAGCATATCCTCGCTGAACGACTCCAGGCTCAAGGCACCCGTTTCTACGGCGGAGACCATCTGCCGTGCCTCATCGGTCAGCTCGGAACTGCGTAGCGCATCCAGATAGCCCTTAATGATAGTCAGGGGTGTCCTCAGGTTATGTGAGGCAATCATAATGAACTCGTTTTTGAGCCGGTCGACTTCCTGAAGCTTTTGGATGTCGCCTTTGAGGGTGTCGGCCATTTGGTTTACCGAGCGGGCCAGATCGCCAATTTCATCATTGCGATCCACGGCAATTTGCTGGCTATAATCTCCCCGACCCACGATGGCCGCCAGCCGGCTGACGTGCTCCATGGGCCACAGGAAGAGGGTATTTATGAGCTCGTAAGTCACGAAAGCGCTGACGAGCAGACCGATCATGGCGAAGATTAAGATCGTCAGGGCATCGCGGCTGGCCGAAGCTTCAAGCTCGCTGGTTGAAAAGTCGTAAACGACGGCAAATTTGTGCTGTCCATAAGTGTCGACATAAGGCTCAACGATGCGGGTATAAACCCCGGCGGAGTTGGTCACAAACACCGGGTCGAAAGAGCCCACTACATTGGCGGTTAAGTCCGTGCCTTGGCCCTTAACCGCGAACAGCGTCTTGCCGTCCAATCCGATGACGGCAATATTTGTAATATTGGCATCGAGATCGGTGAACTTCTGCGTCTCTTGTTTGACCCTCAGGCCGCCTGCTGTCTGGTAGGTATCATAAGCATCCCCGATCGGACGGGTCGCCAGCTCCGCAAAGGCTTTTGAGCTGCTGTTGAGGCCGCGTTCGAGAGTCAACCGTTCATTTCGTATGAGGAAGTACGAGATTGTAGCGAACAGCACCAGCAGAACAAGACTGATAACGATTATAAATCGCGCGCGAAGTCCGATTCGCATGGGTTACTCGGAGTAGACTTTCCAGAAATAACTGCCGATTTGAATCGAGGTCTGCGTATCCTGAAGGATATGGATGCCGGGTGCCACATACAGGGTAGTGTTGGGGGTCGTGAAGAGCGGCAAATCAGCTTGATCGTCGGTTGCCAGCTTCGTTATTTGCTGAAGTAATTTTACGCGCGCAGCCGCGTCGATGGTCTGATCGGCCTGCTTCTTGAGGGCATCAACCTGGGCGTTTGAATAATTGGCCGAATCGAAGTAGCCGGCGTCGTTCAGGACGTCCGTAGCATCGAGCAGAGTCGTATTCACGCTGTTGAAATACATATCGGTTCCGCCGCCGATTGCCTTGTGGATCAGCGTGGCTTGGTCGCTCTCAGGGTCCAATTTCAAGGTGACGCCAACGGCTGCATACTCTTTCTGGAGTTCTTGTGCCAATTTTTGATTGCTCGGGAAGTAGGTGAAGGTAAGTGTAAATCCCTTGGTGTAACCAGCGGCGACGAGAGCCGCCTTCGCAGCGGTTGGGTTGTAACCCAGAGCCGCAATGCCCGGGTTGTAGCCGGGGATTCCCGGCGAAACCATTTGGTTGGCGACGGTTGTGCCGATGCCCTTAACCTGGAGGAGCGTCTGTTTGTCGGTAGCCTGAGCCAAAGCCTGGCGAACGGCTAACTTGCCCAAGGGAGAGCCCTTACGCAGGGTATTGAAAGCAACGTGGTAGGTGCCGTTCGCGTAAACCGGTTCCGCTTTGTAGGTGCCAGCCTCGGCCGGGGTAAACTGGGTATAAGAGTCGACCGCGTCGGCCGTCTTGTTGGCAATTGAGGCTTTGGCTGAAGTTTCGTCAACCGCCTGGGTGATTTCAACGGATCGGGTGTATACATGGCCGCCCCAGTAACCGTCGACAGCCGTCAGCTTAACCAGATTCTTGGTGTTGGTACTGATCGTATACGGACCGGTACCGGTAGAGGGGTCACCCGTTTTGTTGGCGGCGGTGTCCCAAATGTAGAGCTGCGCCAATTTGTTGATCAGGATTGGGTCAGGACTGACGGTCGTAATTTTGACGGTATTGGCATCGACCGCTTCAACCGACTTGATGGTCGTCGCGAGCTGTTGACCGGCGCTATAATTTTGGCTTTGGTCAAGGCTGGCTTTGACTTGTGTCGCGGTGAGAGTGTTTCCGTCGTGAAACTTGACGTCTGGGCGCAGTTTGAATATCCAGGTATTGTTATCCGGGTTAGTCCAGCTGACCGCCAGCCGGGGAACGATCCTTGTTTGTTGCTCGACCCCGGTCAGACCTTCAAATACCTGCTGATTGATTAATGTTTCCGTGTCATCGGATTGGGTGTTGGGATATACCGTATTGGCCAAGGGCCCCTCGATTACTACTCGAAGATTCGCAATGTCTTGCTTACTGGTCGTACTCGCCGTGCTGCCCGCGGGCTTGCTGTAGCGGTTTACCACAAATAAGGCCGCACCGATCAGGACCAGCAGGAGTACCGCGACCACCACATCGAGAGTGTACTTACGCTTAGGCGGTACAGCTGCCGACCCGCCGTTGGCACTGGTTTGCGTGGCTGCGGGTTCTGCAATGGAGTGCTCGGAAACGGCGGGGGTTCCGGTCGGCTCAGCCGGTGCAATTACGGTCGGCGGAGCGGGATCGGGCGGGGAACTGACTTGCTCTGCCGGAACGGCATCAGCCGGTTGGTCGGATAGTGTCTGATCTTGATTATTCAGTGAAGAATCCATAGGTAGTCGCGCCTTTATAATACTTATGCTTTATTGTAAAGCATAAGTATTAAAATACCATCCCTGAGCATTGCACCGTACGAATAATTCAGAATAGCCGGCGGCCTGGGCAAGCACAATTACTCATAAAATGTCGATTTACCAATTTTCGCACATCCTCGTTAATGAACGTTTCTTTGTGATTTTACCTAAAGAAAAGCTAAAGTTTAGAGTCTAGTATTTCATTATCGATGGAGGATGGATGTATGTCGGAAGAACCGCGGATCGTAGTTGGGTACTCAAGCGGTATGGAGGTCGGTATATTACCTCAGATGGCCAATCGCCATGGGCTTATAGCGGGCGCTACCGGAACCGGCAAAACGGTGACGCTAAAGGTACTGGCCGAAGGCTTTTCATCGATTGGCGTTCCGGTCTTTTTGGCTGACGTGAAGGGAGATTTGAGCGGACTCGCGGTTGCCGGGACGGACAGCCCCAAGCTCGACGAGCGCCTTAAGCTGACCGGCCAAGCCATGCCCGACTTCACCGGCTTTCCGGTTCAGATGTGGGATCTCGCCGGGGTCAAAGGTACGCCAATTCGCACCACGGTCAGTGAACTCGGCCCCATGCTCCTTTCACGCGTGCTTGAGCTTAACGACACGCAGGGGTCGGTCTTAACGCTGCTGTTCAAGGTGGCCGACGACCGCGGCTTACTGCTCCGCGATCTCAAAGATTTGAATTCCATGATGCGCTTCGTAGATGATCACGCTCCGGAGCTCAACCCCATCTACGGCACCTTCGCCCCGGCCAGTCTGGGCGCAATCCAGCGCGGCCTCATTAACCTTGGCCAACAGGGCGGCGACGCTTACTTTGGCGACCCGGCGCTCGAGGTTGCCGATCTTATGCGTACGGATGTGAGCGGGAAGGGCATAGTAAACATTTTGGCAGCCGATCAACTCATTAACCAGCCTCGGATCTACGCGACATTTCTCCTCTGGTTACTCTCGGATCTCTTTGAGACGCTACCTGAAGTAGGCGATCTGGCGAAGCCCAAATTCGTCTTCTTCTTCGATGAGGCGCATCTGCTCTTTGACGACGCACCAAAGGCACTGACAGATAAGGTCGAGCAGGTGGCCAGGCTTATTCGTTCAAAAGGTGTCGGGGTCTACTTCATTACCCAAAATCCCATCGACATACCCGAGAATATCTTGGGTCAATTGGGCAACCGAGTCCAGCATGCCCTGCGCGCATTTACTCCCAAGGATCAGAAGGCAGTGCGGTCGGCCGCCGAGACCTTCAGAGCCAACCCGAAACTCGATGTGGCGACGGTAATTCAAGAGCTTGTAACCGGGGAGGCGTTGATGAGCTTCCTCGACCAGGAAGGGGCTCCGACGATGGTCGAACGAGCCTTAATCATAGCCCCGCGGAGTCAGTTTGGACCCGCCAGCGACAGCGATCTTGCAACCTTGAGGGCGAGTTCTCTGCTGTCGGCCAAATACGGTACCCGTATCGATATGATTTCGGCTTACGAAACGCTTTTGCAGCAGACCCAAGCCGTGGCGGCTAATGCACCGGCAGAGGTTGACCAACCTGCCCCGAAGAACACGAAAGCCGTCGAGAATCCATACGTAAAAGAAGGCACCAAGATGGCCACCAAGATCGCCCGAACCACCGCCACGGTCATTGCCGCGAAGATCGGTACTGAGATCGCTCGGGGTCTTTTGGGCGGCATTTTTGGCGGACGGAAACGCTAGACAGCGATGGGGAAAGGCAGCGCCGTTTGGCAGACAAGCCGCTATGTTCGAGCCCCCGTTGATTTCCTGCCATTAAATAAACCCCACATTCGTGGGGTTTATTTAATGGTGGAGATGACAGGATTCGAACCTGCGACATCCTGCTTGCAAAGCAGGCGCTCTACCAACTGAGCTACATCCCCAAAATATATACAGACTAGTTCTGGCGCAGTATTGCTGCGTTAAGCCTTGCGGTCCGCGCTCGGCGTACGTAGGAGTACGCCTCACTTACGGTCCTCGACTTGCCTTGCCCTACTATCGCCAGTACTAGTCTGTAACCGAGATCATTTCATGGTGGGCGATCGAGGACTTGAACCTCGGACCTCGTCATTATCAGTGACGCGCTCTAACCAGCTGAGCTAATCGCCCGTGTTGTTAACCATCGTATTTAAGCACAAAACCACCTCTAAAAGCAATAATATTCGTTGGCGGTCCTTGGCCGTTCACAATGTCGGTATTGTTGAAATTTCTCTAATCGATGTTAAAGTTAAAACACTTATGTTCTAAGTGGTGAAATGAAATTATTCGTACTTACAACCAAGCTCGGTTGGCCCCTGCTGATTGTAATCTGCCTTTTTCCGGCGGCTCTTTGGTTCACGGGCTCACCCGTGGGAGATCGTTTTGATACCCCCGTACATACGCTGTATAGCATTGGTCAGATAGCCGGGATTATCGGCTTGACTCTCTACTCGTTTAACTTGCTCCTGAGTACCCGCATCAAATTTTTTGAAGATCTGTTCGGCGGAATCAATAAAGTCTTCATAGCCCACCACCTGATCGGCGGCGTTGCGCTCATTATGCTTCTCATACATCCCTTGGCGCTCTCGCTGCGCATGATACCCAGCGGGATTCATGAGGCGGCTTTACTGTTTGTGCCTCAGCTTAGCAACTTGCCCGTCGCCTACGGTATCATTGCGCTGTACGGTACTATAATCCTCCTGATTCTAACTTTCTACGCAACGATGCCGTACCGGATTTGGCTGCTCACGCACAAGTTCCTCGGCGCATTCTTCTTCCTGGCGGGACTGCACGTATTATTAACGCCGAACGCCCTGACCGAGCACCACGCTCTGCGTAACTATCTGTTGGGATTCTGTGTGCTGGGTATTTTGGCATTTGTGTATCGGACCCTGATGCCGAATATCTTCGTACGGAGATATGACTATACGGTTTCTGCAGTTCTACCCAAGGCACCCGGAGTGATACAGATTGATTTTGCACCGGTTAAGCAGGGACTAAACTTTAAAGCCGGCCAGTTCGTCTTTGTCTCTTTCCAGCAGGAGGGGCTATCCAATGAGTGGCATCCGTTTACGATATCTTCGGCGCCGTCTGATGGCAGTTTGAGCATTACGGTAAAATCACTCGGATCTTATACCCGGGTCTTGACCTCGATGAGTCCCGGTATGGCCGGAATGAAAGTCAGAATCGAGGGAGCTTATGGTCGGTTCTCATTTCAGAATTTTTCATCAAGCCGACAGATTTGGATCGCCGGGGGAATAGGGGTTACGCCGTTTTTGAGTATGGCCAAGTCGCTCAGCGGAGGCGAGTTCGATATCGACCTTTATTATTCGGTTAAGACGGAGTCCGAGATCATCGATGCCGAATCGTTGCGGACTGCCCAGCGAGACAGTCCGGGTCAGAAGTTTCGCGTGGTTCCGTTCGTCGCCGATCAGCAGGCTGGTTTTCTGTCGGGTAAGTATATTAACGAGACGAGCGGCGGGGTATCGGGCAAGGACTTCCTGCTCTGCGGGCCGCCTCCGATGATGAAAGCCATCCGTAAGCAACTTCGCGATCTGGGCGTACCGAATAGCCGGATCCATTCAGAGGAGTTTTCAATGTCATGAGATTAAAAACTCTGGTTGGATTGTCCCTGATAATCTTTGGTTCCTGCGTCTCGTTAATTGTGTTCGTGGCGCTGGTGCTTTTGCCGTCCACACGCGTGGCTTCCTCGACCGATCCGAATACCGGGTTGCCGGCGGCGGCCAATG
>JBBSBR010000024.1:0-11696 GCA_038251135.1 Candidatus Saccharimonadia bacterium
CCGTGAACCAGCCAAAGATCCGGCTTGGGCAGATCAGGATAAGTATCGAAGAACTTTATCAATTGCTCCTCGTGCTGCGAAAGCACGATCGAGTAGAGTATATTACGCTTTTTGAGCTCAAGCAAAATAGGCAGCAGCTTAATGTACTCGGCAGTCGTACCGTAGACGATAAATACCATTGATGAACCTTTCTCACGTCAGTATAGCTCATCACCGTAAGCTGTTAGAATACGTACATGAAGATCCTTATCGACGGCCGCTGGCTGGGGCGTACCGGCATTGGCCGCTACACTACTGGGCTGCTGGCAGAATTACAGAAGCAGGCGACGGAGCACGACTACGTGGTTCTGCTATTGCCGGAGCAGTTTAGCCAATGGACGCCGACCAATCCCCGCTTTTCCAAGGCGCTGACGACGAGCGAGGTCTACACGCTGGCCGAGCAGTTCAAACTGCCGTTTGAGATTCGCCGCCATAAGCCCGACCTGGTTCACTTCAACGCCTTCAACTTGCCAATTTTGTACTTCGGACGCTACGTCGTAACCATTCACGACCTGACGCTGGTGAAGTACCAGAATGTCCGGGGCGTCGGACTGGCCCGCTGGATCTACGCCGCCAAACAGCAGGCGATGAAGTTGATACTGTGGAGTGCGGTCCGTCGGGCCTACCGCATAATTACTCCGACCGAGTACGTCAAAGACGCCGTCGTGGACCGCTACCGCATCTATCGCGACAAGGTGGACGTAACGCTGCTGGCGGTGGGCGAAGACTTGGCAGGGGAGGGTAAATTAGGCTCCTTCAAGCCCATATCACCCTATCTGCTTTATGTCGGCAACTACTACCCGTACAAAAATGTCCGCGCGCTGGTATCGGCCTTTGCCGCCTCAGATTTGCGCACCAAAGGTGGCAGCTTGGTGCTGACCGGTAAGGCCGACTACTTCCAGGGCTTGATCCGGGATCACGTGCGCGAGCTCCGGCTCGACAGCCAAGTGCTCTTCCCCGGGTTTGTGACCGACGGCGAACTAGCCGCGCTCTACCACGGCGCCAGTCTGTTTGTCTTTCCGTCGCTGTCCGAGGGCTTCGGGCTGCCCGGGCTCGAGGCTATGGCGCACGGTACGCCGGTACTCGCCGCCTATGCCAGCTGCCTGCCCGAGATCTACGGCGACGCCGCCGAGTACTTTGATCCCAAGCAACCGGAGGACCTGACGAGAAAGATCGATGAGTTGGTGGCTAGCGAGGAGCGCCGCCAGAAATTGGTGGCCGCCGGATATGAGCAGTTGAAGCTGTATTCGTGGGCCGATACAGCTAAACAAACCCTTGAGGTTTACACCGACGCGCTTAAGTAGCGATTACTGTGGTGTCACCCTGAGCCTGCCGAAGGGCCTGGATTAATTTTCTTTATATTCCTACTTTGTCCCGGCAAAGTAGGCAAACCTCCTGGGCCAAATATCTCCTTGATAGCTCAAACCCCATCGACCAACGTCCGGAAGAGACGACCCTCCGTTGTCGGGATCGCCCCTCACTTTATTCACCTGAGGTTCGGGTAATTCTTCCGTTTATTCATTGGTCGCTCAGGCTTGATCTTCAGGGAGATATTTAATGCCCAGACCCGCCGCGGGGCTGCTTGGTTTTCACCACCGCCTGCAGGAGAACCATGCCCGCATTGCCGTGGCCGCACACAGCAGCGGACGACTAGGTTCGGTTGCGCAGGAAGGACACCTAGAAGGGTGCGGCAGAGATTGTACTCGAAGTCAGAGGGAATTGTGCGCCGCGGAATGCGGGCAACAACCAGACGAAAACAAGCAATCTTGCCAACGATTGGTGATCGACAACATGTCAGGTAGGAAACGAGTTGCGCCCTGTTTATCATTCCGTACTCGATACGGAATCATTTCGAATGGATCCTGAATCAAGTTCAGGGTGACGAAAGTGAGGCGATTCCAACCGTTGACTCAGGGAGAATTTTAGCGTAAAGTACTGGAGTTATGTCTAAGCGAACTCACCAGCCCAAGAAAGCTCGCCGCCGCAAAGTTCACGGCTTCATGCAACGCATGATGACCCGTGCCGGTCAGCATGTCCTCAAGCGCCGCCGAGATAAGGGCCGCAAGAAGATCGCGGTCTAACCGCCGCTTTGTCTTGGAATGGTCGCTACCAAGCGGCCTTTTTTGTACCCAGACACCAAATTAGCCGATATACTAAAGTCGTATCTTCACTGCCTTCTTCTTAATTTATCGTTGTCATCCTACGACTCGATCGGAGGATCAACGCAACGATTCTCTGGTCAAGCCAGAGAATGACAAATTGAGAGCATGGAAGGTGTGAGACATAATTAACGAGAAATCACCACATGCTAGCCGCGCCAAACCGTCTGCGTAAGAACTTCGAAATCACCCGCGTCTATAAGCGCGGGGTCTACGGCGGTGCCGGCGGCCCGTTGAGCATCAAAGTGCTGGCTACCAAGCAGTCAAAGTCCCGCGCGGTCGTCGTCGTGAGCAAAAAAGTCGACAAGCGCGCCGTGGTACGCAATCGCATCCGCCGCCGTTTAGCGGGCGTTCTGGCCACAATCTGGGCGACAGTCCCCGCCGGTTACGATATAGTAGTAAGCGTACACAGCGACGTGAGCGGTCTTCCTACTCAAGAACTCACCAAACTTATCACCACGGCGCTCGCCAAAGCGCACGTTACCCCCTAGTATTCACGGAGTCCATTACAGTCATGTTCAATACCCTGCTCGTCCAGCCTCTCTTCAACATCCTGGCCATCATCTACGCCTACCTTCCCGGCCACGACTTCGGCGTCGCGATCATTATATTTACCATTCTGGTACGCCTGGCGCTTTGGCCGCTGGTCAACAAGCAGCTCCACTCGCAGCGCGCCCTGCAGGAGCTCCAACCCGAAATCGCCCGCATCCGCACTGAAGCCAAGGGCGACAAGACGCTCGAGGGCAAGCTCACCATGGAGCTCTACAAGGAGAAGGAGATCAACCCCTTCGCCTCGTTCCTGCCGCTCCTCATCCAGCTGCCGATCTTCCTGGCGCTCTTCGTGGTTCTCAAAGACCTCGTAAAACCCGGCGAGATCGAGAAGCTGGCCTACCCGTTCGTAGCCTCCCTGCCGGCAATTCAGGAGGTCATCAAACAGGGCGGGGCCTTCCACCCGACGCTCCTGGGCCTCATCGATCTGGCCAAGCCTTCATTGATCCTGGCCGCGATTGCCGGAGCGTTGCAGTTCATCCAGACCAAGCAGCTCCTGCCAAAGCACAACGCCTCCGACTCAGCCGCTCAGGTAACGAAGGGTATGACCTACATCTTCCCGTTTGTAACCTTCTTCGTGGGTCTCTCGCTTCCCGGCGCCCTGGCTCTCTACTGGGGAGCCGGCAGCGCCATGGCCATCCTCCAACAGACGCTGGTACTGCGCCAAGACGTTGAGGAGATGGAGGCCGTAGTCCTGCCGTCCGGCAACTCGACCAACCCAAGCCAAAAGCCCAAGAAGAAGCGCCGCAAAGGAGCAACCAAATGAGCGTCGTCAGCGACAGCGCCAAGCAGCACCTCGAAGATCTGATTGCCTTCTTCGGCATTAACGCCGTTGCCGCCGTCAGTGATAATGAGGACGGCATTGAGCTCGATATTGAGTCTTCGCCGTCATCACCGCGACTGATCGGCCACCACGGCGAGACCTTGCGGGCGCTGGAATACCTCGTCAATCAGATGATCCGCCATGAATTTAGCGAATCCCCCCGTATCAATGTCGACGTTGCCGGCTACAAACTGGCCCGCCGTCACGCTCTCGAGGAGCAGGCGCGCGAAATCGCTGCCCGGGTGACCGAGTCGAAAGAGGAAGAGGCGTTGCCGCCGATGAATCCGGCCGAGCGCCGCATCGTCCACATGGTGCTGCGTGATATTGAGACGGTGCAGACCGAGAGCCGCGGTGAAGATCGAGCTCGCCACATCGTAGTTCTCCCAGCCGAGCAGTAAGGGCGGCGAGCCCCCACTCGTTTCCTACCCGACAGGTCGTCGATCACCGCTCATTGGCAAGATCGCTTGTTTTCGTCTGGCTGTTGCCCACATTCCGCGGCGCACAATTCCCGCTGATTGCAGGTAGAATTATTGCTGTTACCTTTCTAGGATCTTATTTGCCGTAAGAGTATCTGGTCGTCCGCTGCTGTGTGCGTCCGCGGCAATGCGGGCATGGTTGTCGGGACCCCGGCCATACGATCCTCCGGTCAAGCCGTAGGATGACACGGTTGAACTCACGGTTGTCACCCTGAGCTTGTCGAAGGGTCTAGATTACGTTTCTTATTCTTCCTACTTTGCCGGGACAAAGTAGGGAGAATCTTTGGTGGCAAAAGGGACAAAGACTTAAGCTAGACCCGGCAACCAAAGTCACAGCCGATTCTCAGAAACTTTGAAATATATTCACAAATTCCGCTTACGATTCCACAAGTTTTTCCCCACTCATCCCCAGCCTTATCCCCCACCCCTCTATCTGTTGAATCGATAAATCTGTGCATAAGTAGTGCCACAAAAATTACACATAACAAGGCTTGTGGAAAAGGCTCATGCTCCGATACTATAGGTATAACGTAAACAGATTCGGTTACCAGGTAAGGAGTGTTCATGGATTCAAAGGGGTTGTGGCAGGCTGTCCTCGGAGAGCTAGAAGTTACCGTTTCGCGCGCCAACTTTGCCACGTGGTTTAGGCACACCTCGATCATGTCCCATGAAGACGGCCGCATCGTAATCGCCGTACCAAACATCATGACCAAGAACTGGCTTGAGTCGAAATTCCACACCGACATCATGGCAACGCTCACCAAGATGAACGACACCATTACCGCCGTGGAGTACAAAGTCGGCAGCGGCCCGGCCACTTCCCTGCCCTTGGCCAAGCCGTCGACCGGTAAGCGCGCCGACTCCAACAACCAAGCCAAAGCGGCTCAGGCTTCCCTGCCGATCACGGCCGCCAAGGCGACCAACTCCAACTTGAACCCCCGCTATACCTTTGCCAACTTTGTCGTCGGCTCGTCCAACGAGCTCGCCTACGCCGCCTGTGTAGCCGTCGCTAAGAGCCCCGGCGCCAAATACAACCCGCTCTATCTCTACGGCGGCGTGGGTTTAGGCAAGACCCACCTGATGCAGGCGGTTGGCAACGAAATCCTAAAGCACGACCCGACCAAACGCATCGAGTACGTGACCATCGAGAGTTTCACCAATGAGTTTATCGCCAGCATCTCCAAAAAGCGTAATGAAAGTTTTGTGGAGAAATACCGCCAGGTCGACGTATTGATCGTAGACGACATGCAGTTTTTGGCCGGCAAAGAGAAGACTCAGGACGAGTTCTTCCACACCTTCAACGCCCTTCACCAAGGCAATAAGCAGATTATTATCTCCAGCGATAAACCCCCTCAACTCTTAACGACCCTCGAGGAACGATTGCGTTCACGCTTCTCCTGGGGCATGACGGCCGACATCCAACCGCCCGACCTCGAGACGCGTTCGGCGATCCTGCAGGCCAAAGCCGCCATCCAGGGAATCATCCTGCCTTTGGAGGTCATCGACTATTTGGCTCGCCACGCTCAGCAAAACATCCGCGAGCTGGAGGGCGCGCTCACTCAGCTGCTGGCCTTCTGTGAAGTCCGCGGTTTGGAGCCGAGCGTCTCGGCCGCCACCCAGTTGCTCAGCGGCCAGGCAGCCGCGCGCCCGAAACTCCGTCCCCTCTCGCCCAAAGCCGTCATTGAGCGCGTCGCCAACTACTTCGACCTCCAGACCGCCGACATAATCGGCCTCAAACGCGACAAAGAGATCGTCGTCCCCCGTCAAATCACCATGTACCTCATGCGCCACGAAATGAACCTCAGCTTCCCCAAGATTGCCGCGGCGGTCGGCGGCCGCGACCACACGACGGCCATGCACTCGGTGTCCAAAATTGAAAAGCAGCTCGAAAACGACGAAAACCTGCGCAACGACATTCAGGCGATCCAAGAACACCTGAGCCTCGCCTCCGCGTAGTCAGATATATTTCAATCTTCTAATACCCGGCGGTATACGATACCTTGAGCACCGTTAGCGCTCAGACGGCACCCGACGCGTTGAACACCATTTACTCTCGGGCGGTACTCTCGCATACCGTACCGCTTTGTGCTAACTTGTCATCCTACGGCTTGACCGGAGGATCGTTAATTCTGATTCTCTGATCAAGTCAGAGAATGACACTGAGAATGGCACTGGGAGTTATCCAAGATTAATACTTACTACGTATATATAATGGCGAACAATCGACCGACACTCTATATCGGAGTTACGAATAACCTTGAGCGTAGAGTTTTCGAGCATAAGAATGGAATTATTCCGGGCTTTTCCAGTCAATATGGGTTGTCTAAACTTGTTTATTTCGAGGAAACGAATGACATCGAGTCGGCCATTCACAGAGAAAAGCGCCTCAAGCACTGGAACCGTCAATGGAAGTTGGATTTAATCGAAAAATTTAACCCCAAGTACTTAGATTTATCACAAGACTGGGTTGATCCTCCGGTCAAGCCGTAGGATGACAAAAAGACACTTCCGCACACCCGTGCATAAATACTGGGGAAAGCCTGTGCATCGGCCGGCAATAATCCCCAGAACATAAGGACTTTCCCCACCCTGATTAATCTAACCCCACAGCCAATCCCGGCTAAGCCCACAGACTAACCGGGCGTCTATCCACAAGAGCATAAGCATTATTATATTGAGACTAAGCCAAAAATAGGCTTTTACCCAGTGTCCACAGGGCTTATTATTACTACGATGAGTTTATATAAACAAAAGGTATAATACTTAAAAGCAGTTAAGGAGTGGAGAAATGAAACTAAGTCTGACGCAAGAGAATCTTTCCCGGGCACTGGCAAGCGTTGGGCGTGTAGTCTCGACCCGCACCAGTCTGCCGGTCTTGTCGAACGTACTACTGGCCACCGAGGGCAACCGTCTCCGTCTGTCGGCCACCAACCTGGAGATCGGCATTAGCTACTGGGTCGGATCCAAGGTCGATCAGGAAGGTTCGGTCACCGTCCCCGCGCGCCTCTTTACCGATTTCGTCACTTCCCTGCCCCACGGCAACATCGCCCTCGAGGCTCACGACGCCACCCTCACCGTAAAGGCGACCAATTACGAGTCCAAGATCAACGGCATCTCCGCCGACGAGTTTCCGTTGATCCCCCAGGTTACGACCGAACCGATCCTCACGCTGCCGGCGGCGGCCTTTCATAACGCCCTCGGCCAGGTAGTGGTGGCGGCTTCGATCGATGAAGCCCGTCCGGTGCTAGCGGGAGTCTATCTCTACACCAAGGACGATACGCTCTACATGGTCGCGACGGACTCCTACAGATTGGCTGAGAAGCGTCTGGAGCTGGCAGAAGGTACCGGTAAGGAGCTGGCCGTAATCGTGCCGGTTAGGACGATCCAGGAGCTCGTACGGCTCTTAGGCGAGTCCGAAGGCGACGTGGAAATCTATCTCGACGACAACCAGGTGATGTTCAAGCTCGACGACATCGAGCTGGTATCTCGCCTGATCGAGGGTCAATTCCCGAATTATAAGCAGATTATCCCTAAACAGACGGATACTTCGTTCGATATCTCAACGGCTGAGTTTGGCCGCATTACCAAGGTCGCCAGCCTCTTTGCCCGCGAGAGCGCCGGGAGTATCAAGCTCGTCATTAAGGCCGAAGGCGAGATCAGCCTGGTGGCCAGCGACTCCGAAATCGGCGGCAACACTTCGAGCGCCATGTGTGACGTGGCCGGCGACGACGGTGAGATATCGCTCAATGCCCGTTACCTTCAGGATGCACTGTCGGTCGTCAAATCGCCCGAAGTCCGCTTTGCAATCAGTGGCAAGCTTAACCCGTGCGTCATCACGCCGCTCGGCGACGACATCGAAGACGATTATATTCATATCGTGATGCCGCTCCGGACTTAACCGGTCCGCCGTTCCTACTCGATACGGAATCCATTCGAAGGGTCTAGTTTAAATCTTTGTTCCTTTTGCCACCAAAAGGAACCCAAAAGTGCTGGGCCAAATGGTCCCTTGATTGCTCCTGTAGCTCCCGGCCTAATGACCGACAAAAACGACCTCCGCAAAAGCGGAGGATCGCCCCTCACATTATCTATTTGAGGTTCGGGTATTTTTGTCTGTTACTCATTAGTCCGGAAGCCATAAGCATCAGGTTACCATTTAACGCCCAGACCCCACCGCGGGGCTGCTTGGTTGTAGTCGCAGGCCCATAGTTGTCATCCTACGGCTTGACCGGAGGATCGTATGGCCGGGGTCCCGACGACCATGCCCGCATTGCCGCGGACGCACACAGCAGCGGACGACCAGGTTCGGTCACGTAGGAAGGACCCTAGAGGGGTGCGGCAGAGATTGTACTCGAAGTCAGCGGGAATTGTGCGCCACGGAATGCGGGCAACCACCAGACGAAAACAAGCGATCTTGCCAATGAGCGGTGATCGACCACCTGTCGGGTCGTAAACGATTTACGCCTTGTCAGTCATTCCGTACTTGATACGGAATCATTTCGTAGGGCCTATAAAGGATACTGAATCAAGTTCAGGATGACGGGGAGTTATACGGTTGAATCGCTTGCAAGCTCAGCATGACAATCGGCTGAATAGTATATGAGGTAAAATATCATCTCCAGATGACGTTTATCTAATAATTATCAGATACAATACCCCTATGGCTATTCGCAGTGTGGAGCTGACAAATTTTAGATCCTACGATCACGTGCGGCATGAATTTGATCCGGACGTGACGCTGGTGGTGGGCCCCAACGCGAGCGGCAAGACCAACCTGCTCGAGAGCCTCTATGTCTTGGCGGTTACAAAATCGTTTCGCGCCAAGGACCGCGATCTGGTGCGGCACGAGCAGGACACCTTCCGGATCGTGGTGGAGTCGGACGAGGTTCAGTACGCCCTGGGCCTGTCGGTGGCCGGCGGATCGCTTGAGAAGCGGGTAACCCACGACGATGTTAAGCAGCCGCTGGTCAAACACATCGGACAGTTGCAGGTTACCCTGTTTGAGCCGACCGACCTCGATCTGGTGGCCGGCCCGCCCGAAGGACGGCGCAAGTATCTGGATTTTCTGCTGTCGCAAACCGACCGAAGCTACCTCAAGACCCTGACGTCCTACAAACGCGTCCTGCGGCAGCGCAACGCGCTCCTGGACGGCTTCGATATCGAACGTCTGCGGCGGGAGATCTTCGCCTGGGACGTACAGTTGGCCGAGCTGGCGACCGATATCTTTGAGCACCGCATGAAGCTGATCAAAGTTCTAAACGACGTTCTGCCGGACGTGTACGGCGATATCGCCGGGGCTTCCGAGGCGCTAAAACTGGAGTATCTGCCGACGGTCAAAGGCAAAGACTACGCGGCTTCATTCATGGAGGCGCTGGCTCACAACCTGACGCGCGATCTGGGTGCCGGATTCACGACGATCGGCCCGCACCGCGAAGACTTCAAGGTCCACTTCAAAAACAATGACATTACCGCCGTGGCCTCGCGCGGCGAGACGCGCACGGTGGTGCTGGCCTGCAAGCTGGCCGAGCTCAAGTATGCGGAGGAGACTACGGGGATCCGTCCCCTGCTCCTGCTCGACGACGTGTTCAGCGAGCTGGATCACGACCGGCGAACTTACCTCACCAACCACCTCAAAGGCTACCAGACGATCATCACCACGACCGACGCGGACGCGATTACCCGCGAGATTACGACTCCCCATACCATTATCAACATGGAGCCGGCCAAATGATCGACCCCGAATACTTCGCCCGGAAGCGCGCCGAGCTGGGTATGGACCGGGGCGACGTCTTGAGTGAGATACAGGCCTACCTCGACTCCCTCTACCCTGCCCAGGTTCGTGCCAAGCAACTGCACCGCGGGATATTGCGCTTGGTAACCCCCAACGCCTCAGTGGCCTCGGAGCTGCGCATGCGCCAGGTCGAAATCATGGCCCATCTTCACACGCTCACCAAAGAAGAGCCGCTGGTGCGGCTCCAAATATCGATCGGCTAATCGCCGGTTACGGTGTTGATCGCCGGGCTGATATTGCCCGAGTCGAAGACAAGCGCCTTGGTCTTGGCGTCGTACAGGTAGAGGCGGGCCGAATCGATGTCGTAGTAAACAAATTTAGTCGTGTAGGTAGTCTTGCGATCGAAGGTGGTGCTGAATGTGAGCGTATCGGTAATCGTAGCCCCGCTCTCATCGTGCGGTCCGCTCACAATACCGTCGACGCCGATGCTGACTTCTTTGATATGAGGATTTTTGGATGTGGTGTAGAGGTAATAAGCCCGCTTCAAGTCATCCATTTGGGCGGTTGATACACCATAATCCAGAAATTTACTGATACCCAGATAGATCGGTGCATTAGGGTCGGATCCGGCCGTATCGGGAGCCTTCCCTGCCGGGTTGGAGACTGTCTCATGGGAGTTGGGGTCGACATAGGTGCCGTTAGTACCGGCCGTATTGGTAGGTGCCGTTTTTGATTGTAGGAGGATAATAACTACACCAATTATAGCCAGAGCTACGACGGCAGCGCCGATGAAGATAATCTTGCGATTTCCGGTGTTTTCCTTATTCATCACGCAAACTCCTTACTTTGATATTGCATAAGCGTCATTGTCCATACTTACGAGAATTTGCTTTGGATCCCAGCCTTTGGTATTCGCGTCCTTGTGGTACGGGTCTCCCAGTAACCACTGACCATTGGCGTTTACACCTCGGATTACGATGAAGTGACCGGCAGAAGTAAACGGCTCAGGTCCGGTACCGGACACTATAACCAGGCTGCCGGCTTGGAGGGCTGCCGTGATTTTGGCGATGTCGGCGCCGAGTAATGCGGACTTAAGCCCCCAATGCCTGGCGAGGATAGGACCGACTGAGCTTGAAGTACCAACACCTGGAACATAAAGACCGGCACTTTGAGCATATGCGGCGGTCACATCCGGCGTTACGCTTTTCCCGGTAAGGTTGGTAATAATCGTCGCCATTGCCGTCGGTCCGCAACCCGATACACCAATAGTGGAACTGCCATAGGGCTTATTGGACCAAGTCGGATCGGTCTGATAGTAGATAGTGAAGCCGTTAACGAATTGGGTGTCCTGCCCGGGACCGGTAATACTATCGCATCCGCCGGACGGAACCGATACGGTGGTTCCGCCGGAGGCTGCGGTTGCAGCTGCCCCGCCGTACAATCTTAGGTATGTCTGAGCGAATTGAATACGTTTGGCGATGTGATTGATAGCAGGGTCTGCATTCGGTTGCTCATATAGGTTCATAAATACGGTGGTTGCATCCGTGAAGTTGGTCGTGGCCTTGAGGGCCGAGTATGAACCGTTGTTGTCTTCCGACAGCTCAGCCCAGGCAAACTGAAGCTGAGTACTAAGTGCCAGCGGGTCCAGGCTCCGGCTGGCGGCAAATTTGTTCAAGACGACCCAGCGTCCATTCACGCCCCACTGAGCAATTCCCCGGCCTGCGCCGCCCCCCTGTTCGTTTTTCGTTGGATTGATCGACGATTCCTCCTCAAAGTTAGCGACGATTGCCGCTACTTGAAACGCAGGGAGACTCTTGGACAGGAAATAGTTAAAGGATTTTTGGGCGTTATCCGATCCGCTGAGATCGATGGATGAGAGGATCGTGCAGTTGCCGGTAGCGTTCGGATCATAAAAAACCGTA
>JBBSBR010000025.1:0-11540 GCA_038251135.1 Candidatus Saccharimonadia bacterium
ACAAATCCGGGGCGCGGCGCTATATGGATCTAAGTCATTTTGATCCGGGTAGTGCCGTACCGCGGCAGAGATCGTCCCTCGAATTTTCGTGGGGCTGGGGATAGGTGAATCGTGACGCTTGTCCCGCTCAATCGGTATAAGTCTGGTTGTTTAGTTGACGCTAGGGCTAGGGGTGGCCATCCTGCGGTGCCGATGCTCGCTAAGCGGATTCAACATAAGGCCGTTCTGTCAGTCGATTGAGGCAAAAAGACCACCATTGTTGGGTCGGATTGGCATGCGTACGATCCAACGAGAAGAACAAAAATAGTCCAAGTGCCATGGACTATCACGATTAAGCGCCCGATCGGCGGTCATGGCCCCCCCCAGGCCGTCGATCGGGCCCCTCTTCGGTTTCGGTGCCGAAGCGCTCCTCCCCAAGGGGCTGAGCCGTGGGAAGCGGATAACGCCTTCCCCCCACGGCGTCAACCGACCAGATGAGGTTTGGCAACCTGTGTCTGCGCCAATTGATCGAGTGCCCCGCCAAGGGTTCATCGCGTAAGCGACACTCGGCGGTCCGGTAGCCGTACCTTATAATATGCTCGACGGGTGGGTATGCCGGTACCCACCCCATTCCCGTAGTTCAGCTAGCAGAGCTCCTGCCTGAACAGCGAACAGCGGAGGTTAGAGACTCCCCAAGGATTCAAACATTATTGATTGCATCTGAGCCCGGGTGCGTCAAATCACCAGGATGGGTATCAACCTGGCGCGCAAGCCTTATGCATTCTGCATGAGGCAAACATGGCCGGGGCGTAAAATTTACGTCACCGTGATTCCATGTTGCGCGATAACCTTGGATCGGCGCTTTTTGCGCCGTTCCGGGCCCTCGTAGTAAGCGGTAGTCTGCCTCGAGACCGAGGCAGGCACTGTGGGTTCAAATCCCACCGAGGGTACAATTATTGCATAAGCTCAGCTTGTGCCGACCCGGCCATATAGGCTGGGTCTTTTCTTTTGGTCTAATGACATGAGCGTGGCTGTGTGGTAGCCTTAGTTACTATGGATATCAAGATTACCTCCCAAACCGAGACCGAAGTTAAGGTTACAATTACCCTGAATGAAACCGAGCTCGCGACTATCTGCGAACACGTCTACGATGAGCTCCGCCCCAAGGTGAAGGTCGCGGGTTTTCGCCCCGGTAAAGCCCCAAACTCAATAGTCGAGCGCGAATTGGGTTCCGGCACCGTGCAAGGCGAGGTCATTGAGCACGCAGTTCAAGACACCTACATCAAGGCTATCCGCAGCCAAAATCTACAAACGGTTTCATCGCCGCAAGTGAGCGTTGAGAAATTCGTACCTTATACCGAGCTCGAGTATGTCGCTACCGTTGAGCTGATGCCCAAGGTCAAACTAGCCAAGTATCAGGATTTCCGAATTAAGCGTAAGGAAGCTAAAGTCGATGCCGCCGATGTGGATAAGACCATCGAAGATTTGCGCCGCCGCGAAGCCGTACGCCTCGAGGTCGAACGCCCGGCCGCCAAGGGCGACGAGGTGAACTTCGATTTTGACGGCACCAAAGACGGCGAAGCCGTTCGCGGCGCCAGCGCCAAGGGCCAGACGCTCCAGCTAGGTTCGGGTCAATTTATCCCCGGTTTCGAGGAAGAGATCATCGGACTGGAAGTTGGCGCCGAGAAGACATTCGATATTCGCTTCCCCAAGGATTACCATGAGTCGAGTTTAGCCGGTCAAGTCGTAACTTTCGCAATCAAACTCAACAAAGTTACTGAACTCGTTGAGCCGGCGCTCGACGATGACTTTGCCGCCAAGGCCGGACCGTTCAAATCGGTGAAGGAACTTCGTGACGATGTTACGGCTCAACTCGAAGTCAAAGCCGCCGAGACTGCATCGAGCGAGTACGAACAGGAGCTTCTCGACAGGCTGCTGAAGGAATCAACCTTTACGTTGCCGGAATCGTTGGTCAAGCAGCAGCTGGAGCGCCTTCATGGCGAACTTGAGCAGAACCTGGCCTACAGCGGCCTTAATCTCGAGAAGTACCTCGAACTCTCCAAGAAGACGCAGGCAGATATGGACAAAGAGATGCGTCCCGAGGCCGAAAAGCGGGTAGGATTGGCGATGATCCTGACTGAAGTAGCGGCCGCTGAAGATTTGAGCGTATCTGCCAAGGAACTCGACTTCGAGCTGGAGCGCCTCAAGAGCCAATACCCGGACGAGCAGACCCAAGCCGAGCTCGATAATCCGCGAACCCGCGAAGAGATCTACAATCATCTGATGGCTTCCCGCGTGATCGCCAAGCTCATTTCATACGCCGAGAGCAAATAGTGGCGGTTCGGGGGATCGGCTTCGACTATCTGGGGGTCACGGCGCTTCTTCCAGCCCACGATCGCGATGTCTTTGAGGTATTGGGTGATTTGCTCGGTTTGAGCGCGGCAATCGTAAAAGATTCATACGAACGTCATAACCATGGATTCATGACGGGTAAATATTCAAAGGACGAATTATGGCGTCTGGTAGCTGCTGATCTGGGCAAACCAGATCAGTTCGATGCAATTATTGAAGCCACTCAGCAAGGCACACCGGTACCCGATCAGGCAGTTTTAGATCTTGCAGATCGACTCCGTGATAATGGGTATGCCGTCGGTCTCTTGAGCAATCTGGCCTCGGGTACCGACTGGGATGCGGCGCTTTATGAGGCCGGTGTTGATCGTCACTTTGACGCAGTGGTACTTTCCGGCAACCTCGGCGTTGCGAAGCCCGACCCGCGCGCGTTCAAAGCTTTAGCCGATGCGCTCGATATTTCGACCGACGAAATGGTATTTATCGACGACCGTGAATCCAGCCTAACCGGCGTTGAATCGATCGGCGTTAAACCGATAATTTACCGCAGCGGCGAGCACGGCCTGGAAGAACTTATAATTAAACTCAAGGGTTTAAACATCAAGGTCTAGCACTCCAATGTGTTGAGTGCTAGAATAGACCTTTAACGCGATATTACGTATCTCGCATCGCTTAATCATAAGGAGTATAGTTATGTCGATGAACCGACCGCAAGCCTCAATTCTGATTCCGACCGTTATCGAAAAGACCCCGGGCGGTGAGCGCGCCTACGATATCTATTCGCGTCTGCTGAAGGAACGCATTATATTCTTGGGTACCGCAATCGACGACACCGTAGCCAACCTGATTGTCGCGCAACTTCTCTTTCTGGAGAGTGAAGACCCGGGCAAGGATATTAAGCTCTATGTAAACTCTCCCGGCGGGCAGATTTATGCCGGATTAGCGATTATCGACACCATGAAGCTCATTAAGCCTCATGTCACCACGATTGTCGTGGGTATTGCCGCCTCGATGGGAGCCGTAATCGCCGCTTCCGGCCAGAAAGGCAATCGCTTCATTCTGCCCAATGCCAAGATCATGATGCATCAACCGTCCTCCGGATTTGAGGGTACGTCGGCCGATATTGAGATCTCGGCGCGTGAAGTCTTGAGTTTGAGAAAGCGGCTCAACGAAATGCTGGCCGAGGAAACCGGTCACACCGTGGCCAAGATTCATGCCGATACGGACCGCGACTACTGGCTGACTGCCGAAGAGTCGGTCAAGTACGGCTTGGTAGACAGCATCATTAAGCAGAAGGCTTAAAGACTAAACGTATGCGTTGGTGGCAGAGCGCGAAAAAGACGGTCTCGACCGAAGGTACGCTGCTTCGTGGCAACCCGAATTTTTCGCGTCTCTGGACGTCACAAGCGCTGTCTCAGACCGCCCAGAACCTCCTCAACTTCGCCTTGATTATTCGCGTTTTCGAGCTGGCCCAGGGCACGCGGTTTGCCAACTTCTCGGTTGCATTATTAATCCTGTCGTTCGGGGTGCCGTCGATTATTTTTGCCGCGGTGGCCGGTATTTATGTCGATCGCTGGAACCGCCGGCAAGTTATGGTGGTTACCAATTTTGCTCGGGCCATACTGGTCCTCGGCTACCTATTTTTTGAACACAATCTCATAATAGTTTTAGTTTTAAGTTTTGCCGTCTCGACGCTGACTCAATTTTTTGCCCCGGCCGAAGCGGCTACCATTCCGCTCGTGGTGCCGCGCGATAAACTGTTGCAGGCAAACTCATTATTTGTATTTACGCTGAATACTTCATTCGTGATCGGCTATGCCGTTTCGACGCCGGTGATCGTGCTGTTTGGGTCGAACGGACCGTACTTTTTGACGTCGTTGATGTTCCTGGTGGCAACACTTTTGGTCGTTCCTTTGCCTGGAAATAAGCCGCCGTCCAAGAGCCTCGGCGGCTTAGGCATGCTGGCGGCCAACATCAAACATGAGATGAGCGCGAATTTCCAACTAATACGCAGTAATCACAACCTCTATTTCCCGATTTTCCAGCTTACTATGACGCAAGCAACGGTCGGTGTCGTTTTGGCCTTGGCTCCGGCTCTCTCCATTGCGGTGCTATCGGCGCCCATTAAGGCGACGGCCTTAATCCTTATAATCCCGGCGGGCTTGGGTATGGTTTTGGGCGTGGCTCTCATTGGAAGAGTCACCAAACGCTTCTCTAAGCTGCAAATTGTGAGCTACGGTTTGTTGTTCGGATCGTTCTTCCTGCTTCTTCTTGGTATGACCGGGTTCCTGCATCGCAGTATCCACGGATCGCAGATTGCCAGTCTCGTACAGATAAGTGCGGTTGTGGCATCGGTAGTTCTGCTGCTCGGCATCATGAATGCCATGGTTTCGACGGCGGCGCAGACGATGCTTCAGGAGCACACCACCGATAAGACTCGCGGCAAGGTCTTTGGAGCCCTCAACATGATGGTAAACATAGCCGCTACGCTCCCGATCCTCTTTGCCGGAATCTTGGCAGACCTCACGAGCGTCACCAAGGTCATTATGGCCATCGGCGTATCGCTGACAGGCATTGCTATCGGGCAGATAATCACCTTGCGGCGGCGCGGTTTGTTATAGGCGCTTAATTGGTCTTGACAGTTTCGACTGACTGGCCCAAACTGTTAACCAAGAGGATGCTTAAATCGAAACAACTAGGGCCTATCGCCCCTGGTTTTATGTGTTTAGAAAAGCCTCGCTAAAGCATACGGCTGTTATTAGCCTCAAAAACATCCTGCAAATTACGCATCAAACGCGCGATTTTGTTGTCCGACATCTCAAATATATTGGCAGAAATTACGTAAAAGGAGGCTCCTTTTGGCTCAACCCGGCGCGCGCACTCGCAAATCTTTTTCTAAAACGAAAGACGTTAAAGCTCTACCAAACCTGATCGAAATCCAGCTACAGTCGTTTAACTGGTTCGTTTCCGAGGGTCTCAATGAACTCTTTGCTGAAATAAATCCCATCGAGGATTTTACCGGCAAGAGTCTGGCTTTGTATCTACGGGATTTTCATTTCGAAGAGCCAAAGTACGACGAACGAACTGCCAAAAGCAGGAACTCCAGCTTCGAGGTACCTCTCCGAGCCAAAGCCGAGCTGTTAAACAAAGAAACCGGTGAAGTTCGCGAGCAGGAAATTTTCTTGGGTGACTACCCTTGGATGACCGAGCGCGGAACTTTTGTCATCAACGGCGCCGAACGCGTCGTGGTTTCGCAGCTTGTCCGTTCGCCGGGAGTCTTCTTTACCTCCGACCGCGGAACTAATGGCGACCTTTTCGGTGCCAAGGTCATCCCGAGCCGCGGTGCCTGGCTGGAGCTCGATACCTCGACCAACGGCGTAATTTCCGTGAAGATCGACCGTAAGCGCAAGTTGCCGGTTACGACGCTGTTGCGATCGTTCGGATATGCGACCGACGACGAGATCAAGAAGCTCTTTAAGGACGTCGATACGGGCGAAGTCAAATACATCGATGAGACGCTCGAAAAAGACGCCAGCTCAACCATGGGCGAAGCCCTGATGGAGGTTTATCGCCGCATTCGCCCGGGAGATCTGGCAACTCCGGAAAACTCCAAGTCGCTCATCGAGTCGATGTTCTTCGACTTTAAACGCTACGACTTCTCGAAGGTCGGCCGTTACAAGCTCAACAAGCGCCTTAATCTCGATGTCTCGAATACCGTCGAGAACCGGGTGCTGCGCCGAGAAGACCTCGTTGCCATCGTGGCCGAGATCATTAAACTCCAGAATGGTATCGGAGCCGCCGACGACATTGACAACCTGGCCAACCGCCGCCTCAAGATGGTTGGCGAGTTGATGCAGGGTAAGTTCCGTATCGGTTTGGCCCGCATGGAACGCATCGTCAAAGACCGCATGAGTGTTTACGAAACTGAGACGGTAACCCCGGGCCAGCTCGTCAACGTCCGCCCGATTGTGGCCAGCGTTCGCGAGTTCTTTGCCAGCTCACAACTTTCGCAATTTATGAGCCAGATTAACCCGCTCGACGAAGTGGTGCACAAGCGTCGCCTCAACGCCATGGGCCCTGGCGGACTCTCGCGTGAGCGTGCCGGATTCGAAGTTCGCGATGTGCACAAGACCCACTACGGTCGTCTGTGCCCGATTGAGACCCCTGAAGGTCCAAACATCGGGCTGGTCTCCAATCTTTCGACATATGCTGCCGTCAATGAGTACGGCTTCATTGAGACTCCTTACCGCATCGTCGTGAAGGATGAGAAGACCAAGAAAGCCCGTGTGACCGATGAAGTTACTTATCTCGACGCGTCCGACGAAGAGGGCAAGGTTATTGCTCCGGCCGGCGAGCCGCTCGATGAGCAAGGCTTCTTTGTCCACTCGCGCGTTCCGGCCCGTATTACGGGAGAGGCCGAAGAGGTCGATGCCAACCAGGTCGACTATATGGACGTCTCCTCGATGCAGATCGTATCGGTTTCGGCCGCGCTGATCCCGTTCGTCGAACATGACAACGCCAAGCGCGCACTCATGGGTGCCAACATGCAGAAGCAGGCAGTCGCCCTGGTAAAGCCTCAGGCTCCGATCGTCGGAACCGGTATGGAAGCCACCGTTGCCCGTGACTCCGCCCAGGTGATCCTAGCCGAGCAGGACGGCACGGTCGACAGCGCCTCCGCCCGCGAAATCTCCGTAACCTACAAGAACGGCGACAAAAAGAGCTATGAGCTCCTGAACTTTGTGCGTTCCAACGTCGGTACTTCGGTCCATCAGAAGGCCATGGTCAGTACCGGTGAGACGATCAAGAAGGGCGACGTCCTCATTGACGGTATGTCCACCGAGAATGGCGAATTGGCCCTCGGGCAGAATGTTCTGGCCGCCTTCATGAACTGGCACGGCTATAACTTCGAAGATGCCATCGTGCTTTCGCAGCGCCTCGTCCAGGACGACCGCTACACCTCGATTCACATCGAGACTCACACCGTCGACGTCCGCGACACCAAGCTTGGGCCGGAGGTCGTAACCCGCGATATTCCGAACGTTTCCGAGGACAGCCTCAAAGATCTCGACGAGCGCGGCATTATCCGCATCGGCGCCGAGGTTACCGCTCGCGATATCCTAGTGGGCAAGATTACCCCCAAGGGCGAGCAGGAGCTATCGAGCGAAGAGAAGCTGCTCCGCGCAATCTTCGGCGAGAAGGCCCGCGACGTCAAAGACACCAGCCTGATGCTACCTAACGGTGAGCGCGGCAAGGTCGTGGGCGTGAAGCTCTTCTCCCGCGAGAACGGCGACGAACTGCAAGCCGGCGTTATCGAGCAGTACCACGTCTCCGTCGCCCAGATGCGCAAGATCAGCATCGGCGACAAGATGGCCGGCCGTCACGGCAACAAGGGCGTTATTGCCCGTATACTCCCCGTGGAGGACATGCCGTACCTCGAAGACGGTACCCCGGTCGATATCATCTTGAACCCGCTCGGTGTGGGCAAGCGTATGAATATCGGTCAGATCTTTGAAACCCACCTCGGCTGGGCCGCCCACGCGCTTGGCTATACTGTCGCAACGCCGGTATTCGACGGCGTCACTCTCGATGAGATCAAGGGCGAACTCAAGAAGGCCGGTCTTCCGGAAGACGGCAAGGCTCAGCTCATCGACGGCCAGACCGGCGAGCACTTCCAGGAGCGCACGACCGTCGGCTACAAGTACATGCTGAAACTTCACCACATGGTCGACGACAAGATTCACGCTCGTTCCACCGGTCCCTACGCCATGGTTACGCAGCAGCCGCTCGGCGGTAAGGCCCAAATGGGCGGCCAGCGCTTCGGCGAGATGGAAGTCTGGGCTCTTGAAGCCTACGGCGCCGCGAACACTTTGCAGGAGATTCTCACCATCAAGTCCGACGACGTCGTGGGACGCTCCAAGGCCTATGAGGCGATCATTAAGAACGAAGAAATTCGCGGTCCGCGCATTCCGGAGAGCTTTAATGTTCTTGTGAAAGAACTTCAGTCGCTCGGTCTGGCCGTAGAACTGACCAACGGCCAGGGTGCCGCGGAAGTCGAAATTGACGCCGAAAGCGTAATTGCCGGACGCCTCGAGGACGAAATCTCCGACCTTGGGACGGAGAAGATGCTCGAAGGCGAGGTCGTGGTGGCTGACATGCCGCTGGTAGACCTGGCCGCGAGCGGCGAAGAAGACGAATTTGCCGTCTTGAGCAATTCAGAATTAGACGACGAGGCCGAAGCAGAGGCCGAAGTAACGAATATTGAAGGATAGGCGCATGCAGGAACTACTCGAAACCCAAACAACCGATTTTGACGGCGTCAAGCTGTCACTGGCCTCGCCAGAGCTCATTCTCCAATGGTCTCACGGTGAAGTCACCAAGCCCGAAACCATTAACTACCGTACTCAGAAGCCTGAGAAGGACGGACTCTTCTGCGAGAAGATCTTCGGCCCGACCCGCGACTGGGAATGTTACTGTGGTAAATATAAGCGCATCCGTTATAAGGATGTCGTTTGTGATAAGTGTGGTGTCCGCGTTACGCGCAGCATTGTCCGCCGCGAGCGCATGGGCCACATTTCACTGGCCGTACCGGTCTCTCACATTTGGTTCCTCCGCGGTACGCCCAGCTCTATCGGACTCGTTCTCAACATGTCGATCCGAGACCTTGAGCGCGTTGTCTACTTTGCCAACTATATTGTCACAAGTGTCGACGATGACAAGCGTCAGAAGGCCCTGGTTGAGCTCGGGAACGAGTTTACCTCCCGCCATGCAGAGATTCTGAAGACCTATGAGACACGTGCCGGTGAGCCGGACGCCGATGTCCGGGCGCTCGCCCAGGCCCAGTCGCAGGAGCTCGATGAGCTCGAAACCAGCCGTGCCAACGCCAAAACGGAGCTCGAAGCGCTTGCCCGATTGACGCTTCTGCCCGAGGCCAAATACCGCGATCTCAACCTCAAATACGGTGAAGTCTTCCGAGCCGAGATCGGCGCCGAGGCCATCCGAAAGTTGCTTGTCGAGATCGACATGGACCAATTGATCGCCGATTTATTGGCCGAATCTGACGCTTCGCAGGGTCAGAAGCGCAAGAAGGCTCTCAAGCGCCTGAAGATGGTCGAAGGTATGAAAGTCGCCAATCTCCGCCCTGAGTGGATGGTCACGACTGAGCTCCCGGTTATCCCGCCCGACTTGCGCCCGATGGTCCAGCTGGCCGGCGGCCGCTTTGCCGCATCCGACTTAAACGACCTCTACCGCCGCGTCATCAACCGAAACAACCGTCTCAAGCGTCTGATCGAGCTCGATGCTCCGGAAGTCATTCGCCGTAATGAAAAGCGCATGCTGCAAGAAGCCGTCGACGCCCTCATCGACAACAATGCCCGCCGCGAGCGCGCCGTATCCTCAACGGGTACGCGCCGTAAGCTCAAGAGCCTGAGCGACATGCTCAAAGGCAAGCAGGGTCGCTTCCGCCAGAACCTCCTCGGTAAGCGTGTCGACTATTCCGGCCGTTCGGTAATCGTAGCCGGTCCGGCTCTCCGCCTGTACCAGTGCGGTCTGCCCAAGATGATGGCTCTCGAGCTCTTCAAGCCGTTCGTAATCGGCAGCTTAATCGAGCAGGGCCACGCTCACAATGTGAAGTCGGCCAGCCGTATGATTGAGCGGGCCACAAACGTCGTCTGGGACACCCTCGAAGAGATCATAACCGGCAAGTACGTTCTCCTAAACCGCGCTCCGACGCTTCACCGCCTCGGCATTCAGGCTTTCCAGCCGAAGCTCATTGAAGGTAAGGCGATTCAGTTGCACCCGCTCGTCTGCCGCGCCTTCAATGCCGACTTCGACGGCGACCAGATGGCCGTTCACGTGCCATTGTCGACCGCTGCCCAGAAAGAGGCCCGCGAGATCATGCTTTCGACCAAGAACCTTCTGAAGCCGGCCGATGGAGAAGTCGTGGTAGACGCCTCCAAGGACATGGTTTTGGGTTGTTACTACCTAACCTTCCTCAAATTCGGCGAAGACAAGGATGCCAAGGCTTACGCTTCCGCCAATGAGGCGATCTATGCCCACGAAACAGGCCACATCGCTCTTCAAACACCCATTAAGTTGCGGGTTGAAGGTAAGCTTATCGATACTACCGTCGGCCGCGTGCTCTTCAACGAGATTCTCCCCGAAGGCTTTGGTTTCCGCAATGAAACCATGACCAAGAAGGCGCTTCAGCGCCTCATGGCCGAAGTCTTCGTAACCTATGGTGGCGAAATTACCGCCAGCGTAATCGACCTGGTCAAGGACTACGGCTTCAAATATTCGACCGCCTCAGCCGTATCGGTCGGACTCGACGACTACATCATTCCGGAGTCCAAGAATACGCTCATCGCGCAAGGTGAAAAGCAGGCTGCCTCCATTTCGAGTCAGTACGAGCAAGGTCTTGTAACCGAAGACGAACGCTACCAGCGCACCGTCGACACCTGGAAGAAAGTCAACGAGCAAATTACCGAAGCCGTGGCAGAAAAACTCAATGAGGGCAGCACCTCGACGGCGCTCTTCATTGAGAGCGGAGCCGAAGGTTCACTCGACGTCGCCAACCAGATCGCCGGGATGCTCGGTATGGTGGTTGACCCGGCCGGCCGCACAATTGAGCTGCCAATTAAGTCGAACTACAAAGAGGGCTTCTCGGTTCTTGAGTACTTCAACTCGACTCACGGCGCCCGTAAGGGTCTCACCGACACCGCCCTCAAGACGGCAGAGTCAGGTTACCTGACCCGACGACTCGTGGACGTAGCGCAGGACGTCATCATTACCGAAGACGACTGTGGCGACAAAGCGGGTATGCCGGTCCTGCGCAGTGAATCCAGCCTTATCGGCGAGAGCTTTGCCTTCCGTTTGGCCGGACGAGTTGCCGCCAACGCGATCAAGCTCGACGGCAAAGTTGTCGTGAAGGCCGGTGAGCTTATCAACGATGATCTCGCTAAGCTTCTCGAGGCGTCCGATATCGACGGCGTCAACCTCCGAACAGTTCTTTCGTGTAAAACGTCATGGGGCATCTGCCGACTCTGTTATGGTCTCGACCTGGCACGCGGTACGATGGTTGAAATGGGTGAGCCGGTCGGTGTTATCGCCGCTCAGTCAATCGGTGAGCCTGGAACCCAGCTAACCATGAAGACCTTCCACAAGGGTGGAGTAGCCGGCGAAGACATCACTCAGGGTCTACCCCGGGTTGAGGAGAT
>JBBSBR010000026.1:0-10975 GCA_038251135.1 Candidatus Saccharimonadia bacterium
AGCCGCGTCCAGGTTGAAGAGCCCAACGATTCGCTCTTCGTGACCGGCGAGATCGTGCCCCGTCAGTCCGTCATCGAGGACAATCAAGTTCTTGCGGCTGCCGGCAAGACGGGCTCGACCTTTACCCAGCTGTTGCTCCCGGTCACCAAGATTTCGCTCTCGGCCGACTCGTTCCTCTCAGCGGCGTCTTTCCAAGACACCACCCGCGTGTTGATCGCTGCCGCCATTCGCGGTAAGACCGATAAGCTCCGCGGTTTGAAGGAGAATGTGATCATCGGACGCCTGATCCCCGTAGGTACCGGCTTCCGCCAAGGCGGGTTCTCGGACGAGGACAAAGAAGCTCAGGCTGCGGCAAGAATTGACGCCAACGCCGAAATCAAGTAATATCTAACACTGTACTTGAAATTTCGTGGCCGTCGTCCTCCTCCCGTCACCATTTGACGGGGGGAGCGGATGGCACCGGATGAAATGTAACGAAAGAGACTATGCCAACTATCAATCAATTGCTGCGCAAGCCACGCGTTAGCCCCAAAAAGAAGTCAGACACGCCGGCACTTAACCGTGTACGCAACTCGCTGAAGAACCGCACCTACGCGCTTAACTCGCCGTTTATGCGCGGCGTCTGCGTAAAGGTGTCTACGACGACCCCGAAGAAGCCTAACTCCGCGCTCCGTAAGATTGCGCGTGTTCGCCTTACCAACGGTATGGAAGTGACAGCCTACATTCCGGGTATCGGCCACAACCTCCAAGAACACTCAGTGGTCTTGATTCGCGGCGGCCGTGTGAAGGACCTTCCTGGAGTGCGTTATCATATCGTTCGTGGCGCTTTGGACACGGCCGGCGTTTCCAAGCGCAAGCAAGGCCGCTCCAAGTACGGCGCGAAGTTGGAAAAAGCGGCCTAAGTCGCGCACTTCGGCGTTGGTGCTTTGAATTCCTCGTTCTGCGTAGGTCAACTACGCATCACTCCGGTACTCAGCACCGCCTTGAATTGCATCAACTCAGGCCACTTTTCCGCGGTTCTGACCTAAATAATGACCGTTTACAAATAATAATTGCATCAGCCGCCGGGGTAATCCCGATCTATGCGGCAGTATCTCAAAGGAGAGAAGCACATGCCCCGTAAAACTACCAAGTCCCTCAAGCGCATCGTCGAACCGGATCTTCGTTACAACAACGTGATGGTTACCAAGATGACCAACAAGATTATGCGCGACGGCAAGCGCCGCCTCGCTGAGCAGTTGCTCTACGACGCGTTAGCGACGGCCGAAGAGAAGTCCAAGACGCCGGCGGTCGAGGTCTTCGAGACCGCGATCAAGAATGTCGCCCCGACAGTCCAGGTTAAGGCCAAGCGTATCGGCGGGGCGACCTACCAAGTTCCAATGGAAGTCCGCGGTGACCGTAAGGTTCACCTGGCCATGACTTGGATTCTCGGTGCCGCCCGCGCCAAGAGCGGCAAGAGCTTCGACCAGTTGCTCGCCGATGAACTTCTGAACGCTTTCAACGGTACCGGCGATGCGATCAAAAAGCGTGAGGACGCCCACAAGATGGCCGAAGCCAACAAGGCCTTTGCCCACTTTGCCCGGTACTAAAGCCCAAGGGTCAACTGTCCTCAATCAAGAAAAACCGCCAATCCGGCGGTTTTTTGGTATGGTAGATGTATGAAAACTTCAAATTTTGATACGACAGTATTTGTCCTGAGACTTGAGCGCGGCGAGCAGATCGCAGGTACGATCCGGGATTTTGCACGCGATAACGGCATCACCAATGCGGCAATTCAGGGCATTGGCTCGGTTGAAGACCCGATATTGGCGCACTATTCCATAGAGACCAGGCATTTCACGGAGGTTCAATTCGAAGGCATTTATGAAGTAACATCGCTGATGGGGAACATCGGCCTGATCGCCGGCGAACCGGTTCCGCATCTCCATGCAACGATATCCGACATTGATATGAATACTCACGGAGGCCACCTGAAAGCCGGCGCCGCATCGGCTACTCTGGAGGTGATCATTACGGTATTTCCGTCAAAGCTGTCGAAACGCCGCGATGAGACTATCGGCTTGGATGTTTGGGATATTGCTTAAAACGCCATAGGAAATGCCGGATCCTAGGGGGAGTAGGATCCGGCATTTCGCTTTGAACAGCAGCCTCCTTTCGTGCTGTCGTAGCGATGGGGGATGGGGATGAGCGGACTTGGAGGAGGTGACGTTCCCGGGCGATGCCGAGAAGGTCTAGGCGACAACCTGCTCTTGAGCCATTGCCTCCGTCATGGACGGTCCATGGCGGAACATGAGGTAGGGCAGGTGAACTTCTCGAATGAACTCGAGCGAGCTCAATGGGAAGTCGAGAACGTTGAAGGTGTGAGTGACGTAGTCGTCACTGCCGCGCTGGCCGTGAGGGTGGAAGCTGTTGCGGCAGTAGTCGCAGGCCGTGTAGCGATCGGTGTAACGGACCGCCATCTTGGGCTCGACTTGTGCGACGTATGAGCCTTGCACCGTGAATCCGCGCAGGCTGCCGAGCGGTGCCGAGTGTGAACCTAGGGTACAGAACCCCAGGTTATTTGCGACCAGCCACTCCTTCATTGAGCTGAGGGCTAGCTGGATCGGGGTCTCCTGCATGGTCGCCCTCCTTCGGGTATCGACTTGTGGTGATTGGTACGCTCCAACGTACGCCGGAGAATAACTTGATGCTAGCATAAGCAGTTTGAAAATGCTACGAATTTACGAATAATACTTATAGATTGTTGCGATACCGTCAGTCTGCTCGTTACATATCCACCTTCCACCCTCGGATTCACCTTGCCCTACGCGGCTAATCAAAAACTATCCAAATTGATAATTTGACTCAAAATTCCTTCTGGCCGAATGCACTTGAGTCAACTATAATTACCCTCGCTATGCATCGACTTCAACAGCACATCCTGTCCCAGCTGATTCACAATCCCGTACGCCGTTACGCGGACCTCAAGCCGGAAGACATCGAAGGCAATCTGTTTATGTACCATTTACGCCAGGTGATGGCTGCCGGGTGGGTTATTAAGCGTGAAGACGGCAAATATGAACTCACGGCGGAGGGTTTGAGATACGCCGAAACCCTGAGCCTTAAGACGCTTTCCCCGCGGATTCAGCCTCGGATTGTGACGCTGCTGGTTTGTAGGAATGGTAACGGCGAGATTCTGCTTTACCGACGTAATCGCCAACCGCTGATCGGTATGTCGGGTTTCCCGTATGGCAAGATCCATCTCGGAGAAACAATTGCCGAAGCGGCGTCCAGGGAATTGAGCGAAAAGACTGGTCTTACCGCCAAGTTGGCGCATCGGGGCGACGGCTACATAACGACCTATGTGGATCAAGAAATGGTGAGTCAGATCATGTTTCACCTGTTCGAAGGTACCAATATTAAGGGTCAATTGACGCACCATAATGACGGGGAGGCTTATTGGGTTGCTCTATCCGAGCTTGGTCGGATCAAATATCTACCGAGCGTACCCGAACTGCTTAGGTTGCTCGACGGCAACCATAAATTTTTCTTCACCGAACTTGTCTTCCGCTTAAGCCCCGAGGGAGTGGCATAATGCTAATTACATTACAGGATATCGCCAAGACCATTGGCACGAAGGTCCTCTACGAACACCTTGATCTCACGATCCAGCCCGGCGAGAAAGTAGGCCTCATCGGGCGAAACGGCATCGGCAAAACGACTTTGCTCGGTATCATGGCTGGCACCGATGCCGACTTTACCGGCAACATCGATAAGCGCCGCGGCCTCGTGACCGCATCGACCGCGCAGGAGCACCACGGCGTGGATCATCAGCCGGTGCTCGAGTACTTACTCGATAATCTCCCGGAATATGCCAAGCTCAAGCATATAATCGACAATCACCCCGCTACCATGGGCGACGATATGAAGTTGATCAGCGACTATACCGATGCGCTGTCGCGTTTCGGTGAGCTGGGCTATTACGACATCGAGGAACGCGCTAAGACTGAGCTCGAGGCGTTTCAGGTTCCACGTGAGGCTTGGATGGCTCCCCTCGAGCGTTTGTCGGGCGGTCAGAAGCGTTTTATTGAACTAATCAAGGTCACCCTAAGCGATGCTGACCTTGCACTTATCGATGAGCCCACCAACCACATGGATTACACCGCCAAAGCCGCTTTTATCGAGTGGCTCGAAGCTACCAAGCAGGCCGTAGTGGTGATAACTCACGATCGCGACGTACTGGCATCGGTCGACCGAATCGTCGAGATCAAAGATCATGAGGCGGTAAACTTTTCCGGGAACTACGACGTGTATTTGAAACAAAACGGCCGCACCACGATGAACGCCGTCGAACAGTACGAGTTTGATCAGCGCACCTTGGCCAATCTGCACACCCAGGTCATGGAAGCCCGACGCAAAAAGAACAAGGCTGCCGGCCCCAGTGCCACGCGATTTAGAATTATGGAAGACCGACTTCAGCGCGAGTACAACGCCCTTCAGGCCAAGCTGTCCAAGCCCTCATTCTGGATCGATGCCGAGCAGCTCGACGGCATGCAGAATAAGCTGGTCGAGAAGTATGATCGCTATAAGGCTAAGAATATCCGAATCAACACCAATAGCCGTGAGGATACAAGCCAGCGGGTCCTGGTAGATGTTTATAATTTATCATTAGGCTACACTAAGCCATTATTTGAGGGAGTTACCTTCAAGCTGGCAGCCGGGGAGCGCATTCAACTCCGTGGCCGCAACGGGGTGGGCAAGAGTACGCTCGTGAAGGCTATTCGTGCCACCGCCATGCACACCGATTTGGGCAGTAAGGTCTTTGACGGACTCATTGATCTCGATCACCGCCTTAACATCGGTGTCTATGAGCAGGAGATCGACGAGCAGTTCATGGATACCCCTCTTATAGAAGCCGTCATAGAGGTCTATCGTCACCACAAGGTACAGATTAACGACCAGAAGGCCCGTCAGATCCTCAGCGACTACCTATTCGACCCGTCGGCCGACGCCAAGCTCGAGATTAAGCGGCTGTCCGGCGGCCAGAAGGCCCGTTTCCAGTTGATTGCCATGCTCTGCCACGAGCCTAATCTGCTTATCCTCGACGAACCGACTAACCACCTCGACCTGCCCTCGATCGAGGAACTCGAAAAAGCTCTTGAGCGCTACCAGGGCGCCGTGCTCTATATCTCCCACGATTCTTACTTTGCCAAGAATGTCGGCGGGGAAGTCATCGAAGTAAAAGCTAAAATAGCAGAATAATTTCTGCCGCTCGGTCCGCGTACGAATTACATCGCGATCGGGGCGGATATTGAGATGAACGGCGAAAACAGCAGTCACGTTACCCCACAATTACCTTGCCAAAACCGCATAAAATCAGGTAAAATACGACTAATCAGTGCAAGTTGGCGCTGTTTTCTTTTGCGCCGACACTAACAAAGGATTAAGAAGAACCATTATGGCCCGTGAATACTCACTCGAAAACACCCGAAACGTCGGAATTATTGCTCACATTGACGCCGGCAAGACGACGACTACCGAGGGCATCCTTTACCGTACCGGTAAGACCCACAAGATCGGTGAGGTCCACCAGGGTGAGGCCACCATGGACTGGATGGAGCAGGAGCAGGAGCGTGGTATTACCATTACTTCGGCCGCTACCACTTGTTTCTGGAAGGGCAAGCGCATCAACATCATCGACACGCCCGGCCACATCGACTTTACCGTTGAGGTTGAGCGTTCGCTACGCGTGCTCGACGGCGCGGTTGTGTTGTTCGACGGCAAGATGGGTGTTGAGCCTCAGAGTGAAACCGTTTGGCGCCAAGCCGACAAGTACGGCGTACCGCGAATTTGTTTCATCAACAAGATCAATCAGACCGGCGGCGACTTCTATAAGTCTATCGACAGTATTCACGAGCGTTTGAGCAAGCGCGCCTACCCGATTCACCTGCCGATCGGATTCGAGCAGACGATCAGCGGAATTGTTGACCTCATCGAGATGAAAGCTTACGGGTACAAGGAATACCACGACCACGAACTGGTCGAGATTGAGATCCCGGCGGACATGGTCGAAAAGGCTACGCGTTACCGCAACCACCTGATCGAAGCTGCCGTTGAAGCCGACGACGCCATTATGGAGAAATATCTCGACGGCGTTGAGCTGACCGTCGACGAGATCAAGACGGTCGTGCGCAAGAGCGTACTTACCGGTACTTTCTTCGTCGTTACCGGCGGAGACGGTCGCGGCGTGATCGTGGAGAAGCTCCTCGACGCCGTAAACGACTTCCTGCCTAATCCGCTCGATATCGGCTCGGTTTGGGGCACCGACCCCAAGACCGATGCCGAACTTGAACGTAAGCCGGCCGATGAGGAGCCGTTTGCCGCCCTCGCCTTCAAAATTGCCACCGATCCGTTCATTGGTAAATTGGCATTCTTCCGCGTCTACTCCGGTACGCTCAAGAGCGGCTCTTACGTTCTAAACGCCTCGACCGGCGAGCGCGAGCGCATCGGTCGGCTGGTACTTATGCACGCCAACTCCCGCGAAGAGGTGCAGGAAGTCCATGCCGGTGAAATTGCGGCTGCCGTGGGACTCAAAAAGACTACCACCGGCAACACCATCTGCGACGTCGATAAGCCGATTATTCTCGAGTCCATTACCTTCCCCGAGCCGGTTATCTCAATTGCCGTTGAACCGAAGACCAAGAGCGACCAAGAGAAGATGGGCAATGCCCTTCAGCGCCTCGCCGAGGAAGACCCGACCTTCCGCGTACATACCGATGAGCAGACGGCTCAGACCATTCTCGAGGGTATGGGCGAGCTCCACCTCGATATCCTCGTCGACCGTATGCGCCGCGAATTCAAAGTTGAGGCCAACGTTGGCAAGCCCCAGGTTGCTTACCGCGAGACCATCAAGAAAGTCGCTGAAGCCCAGGGCAAGTTCGTCCGTCAGAGCGGCGGCCGCGGTCAGTATGGGGATGTCTGGATGGAGCTTACGCCGCTTGCCCCCGGCGAAGGTTTCGTCTGGGAGAATGCTATCGTGGGCGGCGTCGTACCGCGCGAATACATCAAGCCGACCGAAGAAGGCGTCAAGGAAGCCATGCTCAACGGCGTGTTGGCCGGCTTCCCGGTCGTCGACATTAAGGCCAAGCTCTTCGACGGCTCATACCACGATGTCGACTCCAACGAAATGGCCTTCAAGATCGCCGGCTCCATGGCCTTTCAGGCAGCTGCCAAAAAAGCTGATCCGATTATTCTCGAGCCCATTATGAAGGTCGAAGTAATTGTCCCCGAGGAGTACATGGGCGACGTAATCGGCGATCTCAACTCCAAGCGCGGCCGCATCGAGAAGATGGAAGACCGTTCCGGAGCCAAGGTCATCGACGCCATGGTGCCGTTGGCCGAGATGTTCGGTTATACGACAACCTTGAGGTCGATGACGCAGGGCCGCGCTTCGAACTCGATGGAGTTTGACCACTACGAGGAGGTTCCTCGCAATGTCGCCGAGGAGATTATCGGTAAGCAGGCGGTGGCCAAGGCCTAGACTGTGGGCCGCGCGCCTTTCGCGCCAGCCCTATCGTTGAATCTTTGTACGATGTCACAAAATACGAACCCGTAAAGGGTTCGTATTTGTATTACATCATCATACTGGGTTGGTGTAATTCGGGTAGAATTAGTAAGTGATTGCAATATAGTCGGTTCGCGAAGCAAGCTTTTTGATTTTTTGTGTGCGCCGAAAACGTACGACCCTGACGTGTCATGGGGGGGGCGACAGGGTCGGTACGATCGCAAGTCTGCTGCTCTTGAGTTACCGATCGGATTGTGCGGGCGGATACGCGGGCAGCTCAGACGGAGTGTCGGATCAGGGGGTTCGTTACTTCGCAGGCTTGCGATAGTTGGGGCGGTGGGACGCTTACTGAGGGGTGAGCGTCCCACCGCTAATACAGTCTGTTATGACCTTGCTCTTACGGAGCGAGGTTTTTTGTAGTCCTTATGCTTGCAAATTGGTTTGATTTAGTGTAATTTCATAAGGCACTGAATGCAGATTTCCTGCACGAGGTGCAGGTGAAGTTCACGGCCAAGCCTTGCTGCCTTGCTGGATCCGAACTCCAAGTTCACGATCCATAGGCTGCAGTCTTCAAGTCGCAGTCTAAATCGCACCTTTTCATCTCCTCTTAACTTGTCCGGCAGACACCAATATTCACGATTGAGTGATGATGTGTGACCGGACGATGTAAGCCAATTTTCCCCTGGAGGGCGGCCCCGGCAGAGTGAGTGCCAATTTCCTAGCGGGGCGCAAGCTCTGCCGGGGTTCGCCATTTTACTTCCGGGGGATGGCCTCGCAAATCAAGGTACCGCTGCCCCTTGATGAGGCTGTCCCCCTGAATTTGAACCCTGCTCGTTATGCGAGCGGGGTTTTCTGCTTTTTAAGGGCTAATACTCTTTACAAAACGACCTACGATTGCCTATAATACTAAGGTCCTAGCGGGCGGTATTTTTTATTGCCCATACGGCTTGTTCGTTAATGCCGTTTCGGTATATACGCAACCAGCCAAAAAGTAGGTTAAAATTTATTTAAATTACGTTCCATTCCGGATAGCTGATGCGGCCGCCTCACGGCAGAACCGCGTGGTCATCAAGCCACATTATCCATCTGGAATGAAACTAACTAAGGAGTATCAATGGCTGAATTTGTACGCAACAAGCCGCACGTTAACGTCGGTACCATGGGTCACGTCGACCACGGTAAGACCACTCTAACTGCTGCCATCACCATGGTGTTGGCCAAGCACATGCCCTCAGACATCAACAAGGCGGTCAGCTACGCTCAGATCGACAACGCTCCCGAAGAGCGCCAGCGCGGTATTACCATCGCCACCTCGCACCAGGAGTACGAGAGCGAGAAGCGTCACTACGCTCACGTCGACATGCCGGGTCACGCTGACTACGTCAAGAACATGATCACCGGTGCCGCTCAAATCGACGGCGCTATCTTGGTAGTATCCGCCGCTGACGGTCCGATGCCTCAGACCCGTGAGCACGTCGTGCTTGCCAAGCAGGTGGGCGTACCTTCCATCATGGTCTTCATGAACAAGATGGACCAAGCCGACCCCGAGCTCGCCGACCTCGTCGAGATGGAAATTCGCGAACTTTTGACCAAGTATGAGTTCGACGGCGAGAACGCTCCCGTGATTCGCGGTTCGGCTCTGAAGGCCGTCGAAGGCGACGCCGAAGCCGAGAAGCAGATCCTTGAGCTCGTAAAAGCCATGGACGACTACCTCCCCGAGCCGAAGCGCGAAGTCGACAAGCCGTTCCTGATGCCTATCGAAGACGTATTCTCGATCAAGGGCCGTGGAACCGTAGCCACCGGCCGCATCGAGCAGGGCAAGGTTTCGGTCAACGACCCGATCGAGATCGTGGGTATCCGTCCGACCAAAGCTACCGTTGTAACCGGTGTCGAGATGTTCAAGAAGCTTCTTCCTGACGCTCAGGCTGGCGACAACGTCGGCGTACTGCTCCGTGGTATTGAGCGCGACGACATTGAGCGCGGTCAGGTTCTGGCTAAGCCCGGTTCGATCACTCCTCACACCGAGTTTGACGCTGAAGTTTACGTTCTGGCCAAGGATGAGGGCGGCCGCCACACCCCATTCTTCAAGGGCTATAAGCCTCAGTTCTACATCCGCACGACCGACGTTACCGGTGCCGTCACTCTGCCTGAAGGCGTAGAGATGGTTATGCCTGGTGACAACATCAAGATGAAGGTTGAGCTCATTGCCCCAATCGCCATGGAAGACGGTTTACGCTTCGCTATCCGCGAAGGCGGGCGTACCGTAGGCGCCGGCGTGGTGACCAAGATCATCAAGTAACTTACGGGTTACAGCAACAAATTAGGACCTACGGGTCCTTTTTTGTTGTTCATAAGCATTGTAATATCGTGCAAAATATGCTACTGTAATGTGCAAGTTTCATCCCGCAACCCCTACCGCTAGGAAGGTACGCCGATGTCACTGGCAACTTACTTGGAAGCTTTCTATCCTGACAACAGGGTAGTAGACGTTACCATTCCCAGTTTCAGCTACGACGCAATGAGCCTGATTCTGGGTAACGCAAAAGCCTTCGCTGAATTTGTGACAGCGGCCGACAAGGCGGGTTTCGGCCCGGACAGCCTGATCGAAAAAAACGTTGGCGAATTCGATCCCGAACCGCTCCAAATCGTCTTTGCTCGGCCGTATTTTACGGGCCCGATCAGCATCAAGGCCGACGGCGTACGGGTAGAGGTGTTTATGACCTTTCCGTTATGGGTCGGAGCTTGGAGCGTCGACGGTCCTGACCTGGTCGCAGACATCACCGTCTTCGAGGAGATGAACTGCCGTTTCGAACAAGTCTCAGCCGAGCGTCCCGGGCTTTTCTCGCGGCTTAAGGGCAGCCAGAATGCCGATGCATACCGTACCGTATTCGGGCAGTCGGCAAAGGCCGACCTGTACATCGCATGTCGCGATGGTAAGGTGTCGGCGGCTGCCGTCAGCCTGGCTGACGTTACAGCTGCTCTCTAAGACTATTTACCGCTGGTTATCGCCAGCCCCGCAGCCCGTACCGTTTACTTGGTGCGGGCCTTAGCTTTGAGCCTTGTAAAGCCGATACTTTATGGTTATAATATCGCCTAGTATCAACTAATTAATACCGATAACTCGTCCGGTTGAACTCCGCGAAGAGGTTACGGTATAGCACCAGGAGTATTTACATGGCAGCAGAAGCCGAAAAAGACCAGAAGCAACGCATTCGTATCCGTCTCAAGGCGTACGACTCGAAAGTCATCGACCAGAGCGCGAAGCAAATCATAGACACCGCGATCCGGACCGGCGCCAACGTAGCGGGACCGATTCCGCTGCCGACCGAGCGCAACGTCACCACGGTGCTGCGTTCGCCGCATGTCTACAAGGACGCTCGTGAGCAGTTCGAGATGCGAACCCACAAGCGCCTTATCGACATCACCGAGCCG
>JBBSBR010000027.1:0-10485 GCA_038251135.1 Candidatus Saccharimonadia bacterium
GCCCGGCCGATCCCCGGCAGCCGAAGCGTCCGCCCCCGTGAGGGTTACTATGCGCTTTAAGCCCAGATCTTCCATGACCGGCACGATGGTACGCATACCCGACGAGAGGATGTCCTGGGATTTGGTACCCCAACTGCCGAGGGCGCTGATAACGACGTCGGCCTTCCGGAGCGCCCGGTGAACATCGGCCCGGTTGCGAACATCGCCGCGAAATACCTTAATATCAGCATAATGCGGCAACCGGCTTTCGCCGTGCACGAAGGCAATTACCCGGCAGCCTCGGTTCAGAGCCTGGGCAACGATCAGGCTCCCAACGCGACCGTTGGCGCCAAAGACGGCGACGGTTATCGTTTGATTTAGACTACGAGTCATGTGAAGTTAAGCGGCCGCGGCGGGGTCCGTCCTGGATCGCGATGCCGACGATCGTCAGCGCCAGCCAGGCTAAAACCCAGACGGTTGGTTGCCGCAGCACCAAGTTTAACGGTCCGTAGCCGATATTTGAGACATTGGTGCCGTCGACGAGAATTAGAACGCCGCTAATGGTATATCCCGCTCCGACGACTGCCGATACGATCATCAGCAACAAATACGAAAGATCGCTTCGCAGCGCGTAAAGGCCGGCCAAAATTCCGGCGGTTAATGATAAGAAGAAGATCAGACTGGCATCGAGGTTGTTCAGGTTGAGCAAACCCGCAGCGAACCAAAAGATCGTAAAACCAATCAGGAAGGCGAGCGCCAGCCGATAGAATGAGTAAGCCAGCAGCATCGTGATCAGCCCGGTACCCCAGATAATCAGGAAAGTCCACGAGTAGGTGAAATTTTGGCCGTGGGTGATCAACTCGCCGAGCCAGAGGCCGATGCCCAGTCCCCACAAACCCAGTAACAGTCGGGCGAGCTGTGAACCCCATACCAACAGTGCAACTCCGATTGCGAGATAAACCACCCCGAACAGTTCAGTACTCATCGTTAGCTCCTCGTCAGCTTGATAGTATGAGTATACGACTAAATTGCCCATTTTGCCTACTTAGACACACAAAAGCCCAAAACGTCTAGACGTTCCGGGCAAATTTGTGCAACCGACAGGATTACGAGGCTCTAAGCAAAATCCTCGATGGCAGTAACTTCGGTCTTGTCGACCATAATGGTAAGTCCATCGTTGGTTGTCTTGGACCGAGCGTAAATGATGTAGGATTTGGATTCAAAGATCGCAAGGATCTCGTAGCGATCCTCCTGCTCCTCCAGTTTGCCGACTTCCGCTCTCCAGCGACGTTTGCTATTCACATAGTCGAGACTGTAGATGCGTCGGTCGAGGATTGGCAGTCGAAACTGACTCTTGAGGGAGTCGGCCATGGACTTATAGACTTCTTCGGCTTCAGTAGCTTTGGCGTGCGGGATGAAAAATTTCATCTTAAGACAGCTACTGATTGTTAGTAGCGGCGGCTGTTGCCGTAGCTAGGGCGGCTTCCACCACCTCCGCGGTCTTCCTTCGGGCGAGCTTCATTGACGATAATGCTGCGTCCTTCGAGATCCTTGCCGTTGAGCTGAGCAATAGCGGCCTGAGCCTCTGCATCAGAACTCATCTCGACAAAGCCGAAGCCCTTCGAGCGGTTGGTGTCGCGGTCGATGATAATGCTGGCGCTGGTAACGGTGCCGACGGTCGAGAAGAGCTCCTTGAGCTGGTCTTCATTAACGCTAAAACTGAGTGAACCTACAAAAAGCTTGATTGCCATAATGTATCTTTCCTTATTACGGCTTGCATCAAGCTCCGTGTGAGCCTACGATCAATTTCCGGAATAACCCTTATAAGTATGCTCCGGAATGAGATTTTGGTGTATGCCACCTTGGGTAGGAGTGGTGTAACGAAATCGACAAGTTTCAAGGCTTGTTTCTAGATTGAACTCATTATACCCCAAAATCACCCCGTTGGCTAATCTCATGGGCGCCGTGACGACCCACCGGACACTGGTTCCCGTATGATCGCCCGCACAATCCGCGCCATTACACCAAGCTTATTAAACCAAAAATGAGTTGGCTGACATCACCAAGCTGAGGGTCATTAGTACCACCAGCGAATATCTGAAGACATGTTGAGCCCACTTCGTATCATCAACGGCTCCGAACCCCTTGAGAGCCAGCCGCAGCCAGCCCAGACCAAGGACCAGCATAACGATCAAATAAATATAGCCGGTATAGCCAAAAGCTGTCAGCAGAGCCGTGGCACCGATGAAGGCTGCGATGTAGAGCGTGATGTGCCGCTTGGTTAATTTCATTCCCTTTGAAACCGGCAATACGGGAATTGAGGCATCGGCATAGTCCCTGAGGCGGTACGCGGCGATCGCATAGAAATGGGGCATCTGCCAGATGGCCATAATGAGAAACAGGATTGCCGCGCCGAGATCGAACGAGTTGGTGACGGCGCAGTATCCCGCCACCAATGAAGTCGATCCGGAAATGCTTCCCAGCAGCGTACCGTACGGAGTTATCCGCTTGGCGTAAGTATAGATAACGACGTAAGACACAAAACCGATAACCCCGATCGCGAAAGTGATCGTATTCGTAAAGCCGGCCAATATCGTAAATCCGGCTACGCCGAGTATCGCTCCGTAGGTCAGCGCTCGGCTCGGCGATATCTCTCCCGTTACGAGCGCCCGGTTCTTGGTCCGCTGCATTTGCCGATCAATATCTCGGTCAAGGTAATTGTTGAATACGCAGGCCGAAGCAATAACCAATGCAATTCCTGTCAGCGTCAGACCCAGCCGCAACAATTCTGGATGACCGTGAGACGCCAACAGAAACCCGGCGCCCGCCGTGAGGATATTGCCGTAAATAATGCCGGGTTTGGTGAGCGTGTAATAGGGTTTGAACATATTATGGTTTTCGTCTACTGGGGTATTCTCTCGTCTTGAATAATATAGCTGTTGGTAGCGGCCGGCGTCATCATGTGGGTATCGAGGTTGTTCATAATCCAGATGGAGCCCGCTACGACGATCAGGACAACGAGCAGAGCAAAGAGCAGGACGATCAGATTCCAGCGGGGGCGCGACTCTTGGCCGAGGTGCAGGAAGAAGATGAGCTGAATAAACATCTGAACGACTGCGAGCACGACGATGGCCGCCGTGAGGACGTTAGTCGAAATCGAGTAGTCGACCACGAGAAAATAGGCAAAAAGAGTGAAGATAACCGACAGCAAGAAACCGATAGTGTAGGTCATGACGGAACCTTGGGCGGCTTCGGGTGCAGCGGTGTTGGGCTGGTGTTGTTTCATGGCTAGACCGCTCCCATCAAGTAGACAATCGTAAAGATGAATATCCAGACGATATCCAAGAAGTGCCAGAAGAGGCTCAGGAGAGCCAGACGACGCGATGTGCCCGGCGTCAGACCTTTACGTATGACCTGGCCGATCATCACGCCGATCCACAGGAGACCGACGGTAATATGCAGACCGTGGGTGCCAACGAGCGTGAAGAACGACGACAGGAAGCCGCTGCGTTGCCAGCTGTTGCCATCGGCGGCGAGACGCGAGAATTCGCTTAACTCCATCCCCAAAAATGCCAAGCCAAGTAGAAACGTGACGCTCAGCCAGATAACGACCTGGCGGGCAGCGCGTTTATGCAGGGCAAGAACCGCCAAGCCGACGGTGTAACTGCTGACAAGGAGTAATAGCGTTTCGGTGAGTACGTACGGCAGACTGAAGAGCTCACGCGCGGACGGACCGCCGAAGGTATTGAGGTGAAGTACGGCATAGGTTGCAAAGAGCGACGCGAAGAGCACCAGGTCGGTCATAATGTAGACCCAGAAACCAAAAAGCGTTTTTGACGCGGTATCCGCTTCCGCGCGAACGGTGATTACGTCGTTGGTGATTTGAGAGTTTGTCACAGCGCTGCCCTCTTGGCGGTGGCTCGGGCTTCATACCCGGCGATTTCTGCGGCCGTTAAACGGTATTCGGTTTCATCGTCGGACAGGCGGATTATCGCGGTAATGATGACTCCCAGAAGTCCGACGGCCACCAGCCAATACATTTGCCAGACCATGGCGAAGGCCACGGCGGCGGCGAAACTGGCGATAATGAATCCCATGGCAGTATTTTTGGGCAGGATTATATCGGTGTAATCCGTGACTTTTAGGTCGGATATACCGGCCTGCTTGTCGGCCCAGAATTGATCGCGTTCACGGACGACGGGGATTACGGCAAAGTTATAGAACGGTGCCGGCGATGCAGTCGACCATTCCAAAGTACGGCCGTTCCAAGGATCGCCGGTGGTATCGAGATTATCGTGACGCTTCCAGACGCTGTAAGCGATCTGTAGCAGCTGGAACCCGACCCCCAGCATAATTATGACGACTCCAATACCTGCGACGATGAACAGCTGCTGCCAGCCGAGCGAAGCGTCGTAGTGGTCGAGCCGCCGGGTAGCACCCATGAGACCGAGGATATAAAGCGGCACGAAAGCCGCCAGGAAACCGATCAGCCAGCACCAAAAGGCGTATTTGCCCAGACGTTCGTTGAGTCTGAAGCCCATGACCTTAGGAAACCAGTAGGTAAAGCCCGCGAAATAGCCGAAGACGACACCGCCGATAATCATATTGTGGAAGTGGGCCACCAGAAACAGGCTGTTGTGCATCTGGAAATCAATCGACGGCACGGACATCAGTACGCCGGTGACCCCGCCGATGGTAAATGTCACCACGAAGCCCAAAAACCAAAGCATCGGCGTGGTGAGGCGGATCCGCCCGCGGTACATCGTGAAGAGCCAGTTAAAGACTTTGACGCCCGTCGGTATGGCAATCACCATGGTCATAATGCCGAAGAAGGTGTTGACGTCGGCACCAGCGCCCATCGTAAAGAAGTGGTGGAGCCAGACGGTAAAGGACAAAAATGTGATTGCCACGGTAGCCCAGACCATGGACGTGTAGCCAAACAGACGCTTCCGGGAAAAGGTTGCCACCACCTCCGAGAAGACGCCGAAGGCCGGCAGGATCAGGATATAGACTTCAGGGTGACCCCAGGCCCAGATGAGGTTGATGTACATCATGGGGTTGCCGCCGAAACCCGAGGTAAAGAAGTGCATGCCGAGAGTGCGGTCAAGCGCCAGCATCGTGAGGGTAGCGGTGAGAATCGGGAAAGAAAAGATTACCAGAATCATAGCTCCCAGTACCGTCCAAATGAATATCGGCATCTTCATGAGGGTCATGCCCGGCGCGCGCATTTTGATAATCGTCGTAATGAAGTTGATACCCGACAAAAGGCTGCCGACACCCGCAATTTGCAGACTCCAGATCCAATAATCGACGCCGACGCCCGGGCTATAGGCCAGTTCCGAGAGTGGCGGGTAGGCCAGCCAGCCGGTAGCCGCAAACTCCCCCACCGGCAATGAGATGTTTACCAGCATGGCACCCATCACATACAGCCAGAAGCTGACCGAGTTCATAAACGGGAAGGCGACATCGCGGGAGCCGATCATTAACGGTACGACTAAGTTGAGGAGCCCGAACATCAGTCCCATCGCGACGAAGAAGATCATCATGGTTCCGTGGGCGGTAAAGATTTGCTGGAAGTGATCCGAGGTTATGAAACCGTGAGAATTACCGACCGACAGAATCTGCTGCAGCCGCAGCATACCGGTATCGGCCAATCCGCGAAGCAGCATGACCACGGCGACGACCATATACATAATGCCGATCTTTTTGGGATCGACCGCCGTAATCCATTCTTTCCAGAGCCATGTCCAGCGCTTGAAGTAGAAGAGCGCCGCGAGCGTCGCCGCTGCAATGAGTACCATGCTCGCGACGGCGCCATAGACAATCGGATCATGCTGAAAGGCGCCTAATGTCAGTCTTCCCCACATAACTATTTACTGCACTCCGTTAGATTGACGTAAATTTGGTTCATGCGCCGATCCGTACGTTGGCAACTGCATATCGGTCATCTGGTTTGCCGGCGCCATGTACTTCATAACCACTTTACCATAAAGGTTGGCTTCGCTGACGGAGTAGAGGGTCACGGGGGTATCCTGGGACGGTTTGGCCAGCTCGTCGTAAGTGCTCATGGTGAGTTGATTGGACGATGTTTGGGCGGTACGAACCCAGTCGTCATACTCGGCTTGAGACGAGGCTTGCACGTTGAATTTCATGCCCGAAAAGCCGTTTCCACTGAGATTGGCCGAAGAACCGCGGTAGATACCCGCCTCGGTCGCATTGAGATGTAACTGGCTCGTCATGCCGGCCATGGCGTAGATCTGGCCGCTAAGTTGCGGTATCCAGAGCGAGTTCATGGGCGCATCGGAGGTGATCTCTAGGTTGATCGGTGTGTCGGTTGGGATCTGCAGGAAGTTGACCGAAGCAATGTGTTGCCCCGGGTAGATAAACAGCCACTTCCAATCTAGGGCGATCACCTGGATAGTAATCGGCGGTTTGGTGCTTGCCAATGGCCTGTAAGGGTCGAGTTCGTGCGAACTCGTCCAGGTGACAACGGCCAAGATCAGAATGAGGATGATCGGGATGCCCCACCAGACAGTTTCAGCCAGACGATTATGATCCCAGTCGGGGGTATATTTTGCGCGGTGATTCCCCTCCCGATAACGCCAGACGATACCAAAGGTTAGGATAAAAACCGGTATCACTACAACCAAGCTTAGTAATGAGGCAAAAATCAGTAAATTCAGTTCTTTTTGCGCGATGATTCCCTTGGGATTCAAAACGGCAATATTTGATCCATGCAGCAGAAATATCGATAGAGCTACGACTCCGAGCGTGATGGCGAGCACAAAAAGTATGCGGTTAAGCGTCTTCACGACTTAATACTGCCTGTAAATTGAGTGCTCATAATGCTTATACTATATCAGTTTTGTAGTAATGTATTGCTACATGAAGCGTTTCAAATATATCAATTTTGTTTTTAAATTATCGTTGGCGACTATTCTGCTTCTATACCCTAGCATTTCATCGGCTCACGAGGCGGTCTCCGATGGCGCAATGACCGTCACGATGCATATCGAGCCGCATGATGGCCCGACTCTTGCCGAGCCTCAGGTTCTTCATTTCTTCTTTGATGATGCGAACACCAAGTTTGTGCTGTCGAACTGCAACTGTATGCTGTCGCTCTCGAGCTCGGATGGCGTTGCGGTGAAACGGCGTTTGGATTATGAAAACCAGACTGCCGGAAGTCTAAATTATACCTTTAGGAAGCCAGAACAGTACCGCTTGGTGTTGCACGGCGAGCCGCTGGCAGGTGGCGGCTTTATGCCATTTACCGTGACGTTTGCAGTTGGAATCGTACCGGATCCGGGTTCCAAGATATTATGGGGTTTGTCTGGTACCGACTTCAGTATTATTTTTGGTTTTACGGGGACCGGATTAATTCTGTTGATTATGGTTGGCGGCTACCTGGTGAAGGAATGGTCGAGGACGCACGTACAATAAGTCTGGTCGTATTTCGAACCTAATGTAATCCGTGGTTATATCTTCAAGATTACGATAAAAAGCTCAGTTGACTGGCGGGTGCCCGGATAGAAAACATGCGATAGCATTCGGTCAGGGCGCTAGCTGGTCGATTCGGGGCGCTTTTGGTCTTTCTTCCGGCTGGCGCCCATATCCAACGCCTGTTCCAGAGTCAAAATCAGCGATTTGTTCATATCGGTGATTTGTTTCTTCTCGGTGACATCGGTGCCGTGAATGATGACACCGGATTTTGACGGGATAATTTTTGAGCGGTACCAGCGTCCGGTGAAGGCATAGTAATCCTCTACTTCGCGCTGCCGCTTATCGGCCATCGTCTTGCGGGCGGCTAGCTGAAGGGGCGTTTGATCAAGGGAAGTGTAATGAGTCCAGATATTCCGGCCTAATATCGCCTCCCCCGAGGCCTTGAACCTATCCAGAGCAGTCGCATTGGCGTAGAGAAACTTCCAGTCGTGGCTCAGAATAAACAACGAGTCATCCAACTCGTCCAATACCGAGAGTAGTGTTTTGTGATCTATGGATTTGATATGACCTATCGGCATGAGCTGCACCTCGCTGATCAGAATTGGGCAGTAAATTTCGGGGGTTTAGTAATTTGCTCGAACGGCTGGCAATGATTTTACTATATTGAAGCACCAAGCTGAGAGCAAGCTCCAGCTTTTAAATTGCGAATATTTGATACGCAACTTCCTGTATATAGGCACTGGCACCGTAGACGAATCGGCAGAATCAAGAGCGCTAATCGTCGCCGGACGACAACCAGATTATGAGTGCTCCGGTAATCAGGTAGATTGCCTGCAACCAATGAAATTCCCGGATTGAGGCAATCTCGCCAATAATCCAGCACAGCATAACCACGCCAGCGCTCATACTGACAAGAGCGCTATCAACGGTTTGTTTGAGCAGGCACCAGACAGCAATGATGGCGCTGCCACCAACTACGGCAAATAAGATCACACCGGGAAAATAATAATCAGGAAATCCGGTGTGGCTCAGCGCACGCAGTGGCATGGCAATCGCACCGGTCATGAGGGCAATACCACCAGCAACTGCCGAGAGGCCGTTGAATGATTGGAGAATGATAAGCCAGTTGCGCTTCAACCCGATTGCCCCGTGTAATGGCAACATACTATGCCGCAAGTTTTTGGTGCGCCGTGCTATTTGTCACACCCATTAAGCAATCGGTCAGGACAATTGCAAATAAAAAACTAGCCCTGTCCGCAGTGATTGCGGACAGGGCTTGGCGCACCTTATGGTACGCTTGGTGTAAGGTTTTCGACCTTCGACGTTGGTGCGGCCATAATCTGCATGATGCAGAAAATGCCGAGCAGGACTGCGATGAAACCTTCGGGGTTTCTGAGAAACACTAGGAGAAACCCAACATCGCGGGGAGCCAGGACGACTCCCCCGATGACATTCGCCCGCGGCAATCGCCACGTATCGACCGTCTTATTAGCATCGCCCTTGGTGGTCAGGGTTCCGTCTAGGTTGTCCCGAACCAATCGATGGGTGACGGTTTCTCCGTGAATCCGAAAGCTAATCGGTTGCCCGATACGGTAGACGCCCTCTCGGACGACGACCGCGCTCCGTAAAGGGAAAGTCGGTGCCATCGAGCCGGTGTGTACCGCGTAGATGCGATATGGCAGCGCCAGCAGGACGGCGAGACCAATTCCTGCAAGGGCGGCTAGCGAAAGGTATTTCGCCACCGGCCGTATCACTCTCGGCTTCATGATTCACTCCTCGATTGTCAAATGCCTGACCGGTAGGAGTGCCGCACTTGTGCACGGCACTCCTACCTTAGATCAGGGCTGCTGTCCAACCTGAACCGCAACGACCTGGAACGGCAGACCGTTGCCGACGCCATCGGACTGGTTTACGGTCTTCTGGTCGGGGGTCGAACCGTCGGCCTTGTAAACCGGGTAGGTGTTGAAGATACCTCCGCCACTGGAGTGCGAAGCGGAGCCCAGCTTGCCGGCGTAGTTGAACTGGAACTTGAACGAGTTCAGGACGTTGGTCGGCACGTTTGAGGCCAGCAACAATTGCTGCGGAACGGGGCACAGGGTGGCTACGCCCGGGTTGCCTGGAGTACCGCAGGGGTAGCCGTCATTCAGGTTCGCAGAGCCGAAGATCTCGTTGCCGTTGACCGAGATGTGGACCTCGCCGTAGGTACCTAGGCTGTTCAGTGCCGACAACGCCGTGGCGTTGGGGAAGACCAGGTAGAAGTCCTGCGGACCCGTACCCGTGTTACGGAAGTCCACACTGGCCGACTGCGGCTCGCCGGGCATCAGGTTGTTCCAGGTGAACGTCGTGCTCGACGTCGACAGATGGACCGCACCGACTGTGCCGGTGATGCCACCGGTCTGCGACTCACTGAAGTAGGCGCCGGTGGATCCGCTGGCCATGATGGCAAGCCCGCTGGCCACCGCCGCCGCCGCGATGACGCGGGTCGTGCGGGACCTCAGAACTGACTTCATGCGTGTACGCATGGTTCTCTCTTCTCTCAAGGCGCAGAGTTGCGCGCGATCTTCCTCGTTGGAAGACACAAAAAATACCTTAGCAAATCATGTCAAAAATGTCAATATCAAATAACAAAGATCCGCTACAAATTTCTGGACGATTTCGCTGCTGATGTTTGGAGCCAGCCCGTAACGGCGCATAGTAGAGGCCCTATCGCGCCGGTGAGCGATAGGGCTTCGTGTGCTATAGCTGTAATGGCAGGAGCTTTGATTACTAGCGTTGAAACAGCTTGTGGAGGTGTAACTTTTCAGGTATATCATTGATCCACGGGATGTACGGGAAGGCTACCATGAGCAGCAGGAGGAAGCCGAAAATTACGGCTGCGTCCCGATCGCCGTTCTCATCCGTGGCCAGAACCGTGTGGTTAAGAACGCCGATCGGTGCCAACCACCATGCTCCGATTGGGTTTTTGGTCGTCTCTTCCCGCAGCATGCCGTATTGTTCGGTCGTCATATTCAGCGCTGTCGCGCGAACTTCCAAAACCCCGGTGTCGGCGATAAAGCGCACTACATA
>JBBSBR010000028.1:0-10178 GCA_038251135.1 Candidatus Saccharimonadia bacterium
AGTACGCTTCGTTCCGGTGCTCCTCACGCCTTGCACTTCATCCCGTCAGACGATGAGTAATGCGCGCAACATAATTTGCCAATGAAGATATTATCGCCTATTCCCTATCTGCTATCAAGCTAATGCTTGAGAAGATGGCAATGGAGCATCGTACCCGATTATGGATTTCCGATCAAGCCAAGGTTTATGAGACCGAGCGGTCGTCGCCGGGGATTTTGACTTCACCTTGGGTGAGCGGGTCGACCATGGGTGCGCTAGGTTTCGGCGGAGGTGGTGCAGGAATGGCACCGCCGGTTCTAACCGCGTGCTCTACCGATTCCCGATAGAGGTCGTTTGTTGCCGCGTGCTGGACGACCTGCCCAGGGCGGACGCCCGCGGGTAATGATGAGCTGCGGCTTGGGTCGCTAACTATTGCCCCGATATCTGTAACCGCCTTGTTGGTGTCATATGCTTCATCGACCAAATTGTTGTATCTGGTCACTGAAGACGCTTCGCTGGCCGTCGGTATATAGTGGGCGTCGCCAGACGCTAATGAAGCGGTAGTGGCCGAATTGAGTTCTTCGCGGCGAGTTTCGGTGATCCTGTTTGAGAGCTGGGGGCTGCTTGCTATCGTGCGCGCTACGTCTTTTTGACGGTCTGTAGTAGTATTTTTCTTCCATTGATCAAAGCCTGAAGTAGCAAGTCCCGCCACCTGTTCGGCTCCCATCCCGGAGTATGCTGTGGCGGAATTAGCGGTCGACATCACCAGGTGAGGCGCGGTCTTGACCAGGTCGCCGGCCTTAGATCCGATTGCCTTCTGCCACTCGGGATTACTCGCATCAGAGCCGCCGACTGTGCCTTTTTCCAAGATACGAGTCAGGGCTCCCGTCTCGCTCTTGGCTGCCAATCGAGCCACGGCTGCTCGCTTGGTCAGATCACTGCTGCCAGAGGCCATCGCCGTTTCTTCAAGTTGGGTTGTTGTCATGTTCTCTAGCGCGCGATCGGCCTGGTCGAAACGAGCCGTATCACCCTTCTTCACGGCTCCCGCCATAGACGCCTGTTGGACGACCCCGGGATTGAAACCAAATCCAGCCCGTTTAGAGGCAATCCGGCGTCCAAATGCGTTTGTCGCAGGATCCACTGCCCTCTGGGCGTTTTTGTATTGACGCTCCTCGGCCCGTTTTTTATCGAAATTACTTCCGACACCAACTTGCTTGTTGGCCATACCGCCGACTTTACCGATGCCCTTAGATGTCATATTAAACAGCGTACCAGAGGCCTTGAAGGCGGCGGGTACTAGAAACAGCGGTATGGCGTAGGCTATAACGGCCAGTGCCGGTGACCAGGACTGTCCCCCGGCGAGCGTAACGGTGGCAAAGAGTCGCCCGGCGATGAATAACAGCATGACGATCGGATAGAGCATCACAGCCTGGAAGAGATTCTTGTACCAGAGCTTAAAGAATTTCTCGGTATTTGGGAGTACCCAGGCTACCATGGCGATCGGCGAGAGCACGACCAGTAAGGTTATGAGAATCTGGCGGGCCAGCAGCGTAAACAGAACAATGAGCAGGCCGATCGCGGCACCAATGACCGCCGTCAGAGTTAGGCTTATTATGCCGATACCCGCCAAGCCGATTACGCCGATTGTGCCCAACACGCCAACCGCCGTCTGCCCGCCGTTTGAGAAATCAAAGGGCAGGTTGCCAAGTCCTGCGGCGTTGGCTAGAGCATTCATACCACCACCTAGGACGTTGCCGATATCGACCAAAAAACCCGCCATGAAATAGGATATCTGGACGAGTATAGCCGCCGCTACCAACCTTGGGAGCGTCTTTTTGATTGTGTAGTTATCGAGCCCTAGCGCCGTACCGAAGATCATGATGAGAAACACGAACACAAATACAATATCGGCGAAGTTACGGAAATTCGCCCATATCTTGTAGGTGGCGTCCGACGAATTGGTAGAGAGAGGATTAACATGAAGCAAGGCGCCGAGGATCGTTTGGGAGGTTTTAATACCCGCATCCGCCATGTAGATAATAGGGCAGATAACCCAAGTGAATGAGCCCGCATCGCAGGTGGTGCCGGTAGATGCTCCAGCAGCCGGCTGGCCGGCAGGTGTGCCTGTACCCGCAGCCAGGACGGCTTTATCGGAGTATGCGAGAACAATAGTTTGCGGAGGACTCTCATAGCAGGTATCAGCCAGCTTTCCGCGATATATCATTTTCCCTCTTGTGTTGGACGCATCAGGCTGAATCGAACTATTGCACCCGTCACTACTCTTATAGATAAACTCACCTGAGGTTTGGTCGAGGGTAAAGGTACTATTTGACGGAATGGTGATACGTAATGGCACTCGCGTATGGGGGGGCACAAACGAATATAATTCATCCTTTAGTGCTTGGATACTTCCAGCGTCCACCCATCCGTAATAGGCGGATGCATATTGGGTATTTGAGATGGCTACATTGTAGGGTGCCGCTTTAGTACAGGGCGCCTGAGTGATGGTGGAGGATATTTTGCCTGCACTTACGACCGTAAGAGACCCACTTCCAGGATTACCCCAATCTTTAATATCTAAGACATCTCCTGTGCAGCCAGCCCCGGTGTTTGGATCAGGATCGTTCTGCCGGTAATATTGATGCGTGGCATCTCCCGGGACAGGATCGACATAGTATATGCCATTGGTGGAATCATATATGGTAGCCCAATTCAACCACGTATAAATCGTGCCAGTGCTAGGAGGTAGAGCTATTGCCTGAACGGCAGAAGACGAAAAAAGCATCAAGAATCCCGAAAGCAGGATGAACGGTGCCACCGTAAGCCTAAGCACAAGCTTTATCATAGACTTATCATACTGAATCGAATATCAAATGTAAAAGCCGCCCCCTTACCGAGCGTATGCTCGGCAGGTTGGCGGCTACACCTCTAGGTTTAGTTACTAAACGTAGAGATATCGAGCTTCCAGACTAGTTGGGCTCCATCATTGAGAAGAACCGCCTGGATCTTCTCGTGATTGACTGGGCTGGGCGCCGACGCCGCCGAGATTTCGTAGGCGACGTCGTAGGTGGCGATAAAATATGCCGGCCCGGATGCCTGGACGCTGAAGTTGGATATGTCCGCCTTCAGCAATCCAGCCCCCGCCTCACTGGACCCCATGGCTTTTACCGTATCGGTGTAAGCCGCTACGTTTCGGCTGACGAACGCGGCGTCGAAGTAGCGTGTATCTCGGGAGTTTATGCCCAGGATGATGACGTCTTCGAACCATTGAGCATTGGCCTTGTAGTCAGTGAGGGCCGGCTTCGGAGGGAGCTTGATGCCTCCTGAGGCAACAGGCTCGGTCGGCGCAGGCACGCTCGCAGTGGGCTGACTTGAAGTGGCGGTTAGTCCGGAGTTTGTCTGCGCCACCGAGTTCGGTGATCCGACGGCCGCTCCTAGTGCGACAAGAGCCACAATTAGGAGTACGAAGGGCACCATGGAGATGACTGTCGCGATGGCGCCGAACTTCCAGTACCGCTTCGTCGGCCAAGTCTGACGGCCGAACGACTTCCTGATTTCGATGAACAGCGCGCCCCAGATGCCGAACAGGATAGCCCACCAGATGCTGGGAGCCGGCTTGGGCAGCGGAGCGGAGGGAGCCTGTCCCTCCACCGGCTGGTTGTCGGTGTTGAGAGACATAGCGTCCTCGCTTTCGCCTAGATGCTAGATGTAAAATGCCGGGATTTCCGGCCAAGTCACGGGGTGACCATGCCTTGTTTATACACCAAATACCTAAAAAGTCAATGGTTTTGTGATTGCGCTAGATGCGCCGCCGCCCGGACTTGTCGTCCCGGTCGTACTCCAGCCCATACGACTTCCCGCTCTCTTCGTACGGGTGGCCGATATCGAAATCATAACCGCGCATCCAGTCGCGGACGATATTGGCTTTACCTTTGGCGCTGTAGCCCTTCCAGAAAGTCTCGTCGATGCCGGCCAATTTGGCGATGTCGTCTGTCGTGTCCTCGTCTTGTTCGAGGTGGGCGAGTGCAGCCTCGTACACGCGCGGATTCTCCTTCTCGAAGATGTCCCGGTTCTTTTCAATATTCTTGAGCCACTCGTAACGTACGCCGCGCGAGGCGAAGTCCTTGTGGTGCGGACTGAAGGCCTTTTCCACCGTCGAAGCATCCAGGTTCTTGGCATATGATGTGGCAATTTCTTCGGCTGCTTGATTAATCTGCGGGTCGCTGTCGCCCCGCTTGCCCATTTGTTTGAAGTTATCTACGGAGTGCTTATCCCCGAAGGCGCTCGATGTAACGCTGCGTAAGAGTCCACCGAGGACGTTGGTATCCACGTCGCCGACGTCGCGGTGAATCGTTTGAACCACCTTGCCGAGGGCGTCCTTGATCTCGTAGTTATCCGTCGCCTTACTGATACGAGCCATCAGGGTCGGCTTCGAGCCGAATTCCTTGCCCCCGGCTATCAGGAGATCCGGATACTCCATGCTCAGCTTGCCGTTGACGCCCAGGCGCCGTCCGCTCGGGGCGGTTAGCGATTTAATCGTACTGTCGTTTGAGAAGCCCATATCGGCGAGGCGCTTCTGGACGGCTACCCGCCCGACCGGCGTCGAGGCCAGGTGCATCAGGTTCGGAGCGTCGGTCTGGAGTTCGCGCCGGGCCTTCAGGCGCTTGGCATCGTCGGTCTCATAATAGGCCGTCCAGACTTTCTGCAGGTTTGGAATAGAGGCTTCCTCGAGCTCGCCGAGCGTCTTGGCGGTTGAAGCTACGATGCCGGAGCGAAGCTTCTCGGTACCGCGGGCGGTTTTGGGCGCGTTCAGGAAGGCCGTACCGGCGGCAAAGGTTGCCGTCTTGCCGATACCGCGGCTGACGGCGTTGCCGTTGCCCAGCGCCTTGACGGCATCGGACTTCACGAATCGGTTCATGTAGTCGGCCTGGCGGGCCTTGCGGCCGTCGGCGCTGCGCTGCCAGAACTCGCTCCCCTTGAGGACGCCCTGTCCCTTAGTACCGGCACTGTTTATCATGCCCGTGAATCGGCTCAATCCCTTGCTGGCCCAGCGGAAAGTGGCGGGAATCATGAGGAAGGCGGCAATGGCGATAAGCGGTTGGATAATCGCCACGGCTACCGCGGCAGGTGCGGAGGCCGCGGTGGACGAAGTAAACGGCAAAATCTCGCTGACGATGCTCGCGATCGACAGCACGCCCACGATGATCGGGTACATGAGGATCAGGCTCATAAAGAGCTTACGCCAGGCGGTAAAGTAACTCTCGGTATTGGGCAAAACCCAGGCCAGGATCGCCAGCGGCGAGATGGCGATCAGAATGGCAATGATTAAGAAGCGGGCTCCCAGGGTAAGAAACACCACAAAGATGCTTATCAGCAGGCTGAGCAGGAGCGGCAGAGCGATGGTCCAAGTAGCCAGGATGGCGATGGCGCCGGCGCCCACGATAACCGCCAGGCTGCCGGTAATCATGTTGCCGAGCGCATTGGTGAGGGTCGGCGCGCTGGCCGTCGGGTTGAGGGTACTCAAGACGAACGTCTCGATACCGCCGCCCAGGACGTTGCCGAAGTCAACGATGAGGCTCGAGATACCGAAGCTGAACTGCACCAGGACGGCCGCGGCCACCAGACGCGGCAGCATCCGTTTGACGGTGTATTTATTGAGCCCGCCGATATCCTGCTCGGCCAGAGTCGCGTAGATAATTACGAGGAAGACGAGGATAAAGAGCACCTCGGTCAGGTCTCTCACATGGAGCCAGACTTGGTGCAGCTCGGGGGTGGTTTCGGCCGAGATCGGCTTGACCTCCAACAGCGGAATCAGCGCGCTTTTGACCAGGTTGCCGATGGTGCTCGAGACGTTGTCGATGACAGGGCAAAACAGCCAAGTGAAGCCGCCCTGTTGGCAGGTACCTGTGGCCGTTTGGCCCGCCGCGGTCGCCGTGGCGGCATCGGTCTGGGTCGTGGTACTGCCGTCGGCTTTCGATACGGCGACGGGCGAGTCGAGATTGGCGCAGGCGGCGGCCGCAGGCACGGTGAGGTTGGCCAGGCTGGGGTAGATCTTGGTGTAATTATCGCCGTCCACGCTCAATTTGATCTGTGAAACAACGACGCCGGTACTGCAGGTCAGCTGGGCGCTGCCGCTAAATTCCGCCCCGCCGCCGGCCGGAGAACCGCTTTTGGTCAGCGTGGCCGCTACCTTGTAGGCACCGCCGGAGGCGGTGATCGTCTGATTGGCGGTATCCTTCCAGACGTAGGTTTCGCCGGCGGCCTGGGCGGGTTGCCCAAACAGCCCGATACCGAGCGTGGTGGCACTTGCAAGCATAAGCAGCGCAAGGTGACGTTTCCAGATGGCGCTTAGGGAAAACACAATTGGTAAACATAACAGAATTTGACCGATAAGTCAAAAACTGTTTTGACTTATGCTTTGAGCTTGGCTACAATCTGGGCAATGAAACGATTTCTGATCATTATTCCTGCCATGCTTATCGCTTCGGCCGCGAGTCTTGCGCCGGTCTCTCTGGCGCTCATCGGTAGCGTCGGGTTGTCGTCGAACGTCGCCGCGGCCGCCGTGACGCAAAATGTATTCTGTAAGGACGGCTATAGCGGGTACACGACCGACCCGGTAGCATTTTGTAAGACCCATTCGGGACCAGCCGACGTTTCGGGCGGAAGTCAGACTTATGTCTGCGTCGATAAGACCGTCCAGACAGGCCCTGATGCCGCGACGGCTTGCTCACAGAATGGCGGCGGCGCGAGCGTAGCTTCCGGAGCCTGCGGTCCTAACGCCATTGCGGTTAGCATTCCCATATTCGCGGCGGATGGTAAGTGCGTCCCCAACGACCCCGCCTCCGGCGGCGCCATCGTCTGGTACGCCAAACAGCTGATTAAACTCGCCAGCGGCGCAGTGGGCAGTGTGATCTTGCTCATGCTCCTCATAGCCGGCATCCAATACATCACGGCGGCCGGCGACCCGGGTCGCGTCAAGTCGGCCAAGACCCGTATAACCAACTCGATGATCGCCCTGCTGCTGTTTCTGATGGCCTTCGCCATCCTGAGTTTCCTGATTCCGGGAGGGGTACTCGGCTGATGATTATCCAGAGTTTATTTCATTTGGCGGCAACTTGCCCGGGCCAGAAGCCGGGCATACCCGGACTCTACAACGGACTCTGCGACGCTTCCGGCAACGTTCAACTCACGAGCCTGTCCGATATCTACGTGATTATCGGCAACGTTATACAGATTGTGTTGTCCCTGGCCGGCGCCCTCGCGGTGATCTTCATAATCGTCGGCGGCATCTACTACGCCATATCGGCCGGGGACCCCGGCCGCATCAAGCGGGCCAAAGATATCATTACCCAGGCGATTACCGGGCTGGTAATCATCTTGGGCGCGTACGCGGCCATTGTATTTATTTCGAGCAGGTTCTAGGTTAGACATGATGCATATTAATTTTATCCTCACCGCCCTGGGCGCCATATCGATCAAGGCCAGCGAAACCGGCTTGCCGACATCGACTACGACTATCTCGCAGGGGTTGGCCAACATTGTCGGGATCCTGGTGTGGATTATCGGATCGATATCGGTCGTCATGATTGTCGTGGGCGGATTGATGTACGCGGTGTCGTCTGGCGATCCCGGACGCATTAAGCGGGCCCGGGACACCATCACCTACGCCGTGGTCGGGGTGGTCGTATCGATCATCGCCTATGCCGTCGTAACATATATTGCCGGCGCCCTAAAGACCTAGCCTAAGGAGAATTCTCAACTATGTTGTCACTTATCGCCTCACTTCACGTCCATCTGGGAGACGCCTCCACGACCATTATCGATAGTGCCGGTAAGGCCTGCGGCACAAGCTGCGGTAACAAAAGTCTGAGTACTCTGATGGGCCAGGCCACGAACGCCTTGATCTATCTGGTCGGCGCTGTCTCGGTCATTATGATTATCGCGGGAGGCTTCCTGTACGTCATCTCCAGCGGCGATCCCGGCCGCCAGAAGCGAGCTCGGGACACTATCCTTTACGCCGTGGTGGGCGTCGTCGTGGCGATCGTTTCGTACGCAATTGTAAACTTCGTAATCAAGATGATTCACTAAATAAGTTGCCCAAAATGCTTGGTTTATGGTATGGTCAGCTCAAATTAATCGAAATCATTGTAAGGAGCCCACACAAACCGATGACTACCCCATCGCTTGGCAACAAGCTTGCCACATCCATTAGAACCCTCGGAATCGCCGCAGCGACCCTCGCCGTGACGTCGCCGGTCTTCGCTGCCTCCAGCGACCTTCAGGCTGGGGCCGATGCTGCCAAGGCTAGCGGTACTTCGTCCGATCTGGCCGGTATCTTTGCCGTCGTCAGTAACACCCTGATCTACATCGTCGGCGCCGTCGCCGTGATCTTTTTGATCATTGGCGGTCTGCGCTACGTAATCTCTAACGGCGACCCGAAGGCCGTTACGGCCGCCAAAGACACCATCCTGTATGCCATTATCGGCATCGTGGTGGCGATTCTGTCCTACGCCGCCGTGAACTTCGTGATCAGCCGCTTCTCTTAGGAAATACGCTCCTTCACAAACTTCGGCCTGCGGGCCGATTTTTGTTGGCGGCTGTTTATGGATCTGCGGCGACGGACGTCCTTACCGGGCCCGAACGTCGGGCGGCAAGGCCGGGCGCATTCGGCTAATGACGCGCCGCAACCGCTCCCCGAACTCGCCTAGCCCCGGCTAAGCGCAGTACGCGCGCACATTCCGTGAGCGTAGCACCGGTCGTGATCACGTCGTCGACCAGCAATATCGACTCGCCCTCGAGTGATTTGCCCGCCAAGAAGGCTCCCTGAACCCCTACCAGGCGCTCAGAACGGCCGCGGCCGAGCTGGTGGTCGGATGTGCCCCTCGTGAGCAGGGAGCGGTAGGGCAGGCCCGTACGACGGGCCAGGGCCTTGGCTATGAGCTCGGATTGATTGTAGCCGCGCTCGCGGTAGCGGCGAGCCGAGATCGGCACCGAGGTGATGAGATCGATTTGGCCCAAGGGAGGATCGGCGGCCAAGATCAGCTCGGCCGCGGCATTGGCGGCCGAGAATGACCGATGAAACTTGAGCTTGAGGATCAGCTGCTTCACTGCACCGTCGTAGTAGGCGCCGACCGTTACCCCGGATAACTTCGATCGCTTGGCGCAGCGGCTGCAGGTCTGACCGCCAGGCGACAGCCGGTTGCAGCCATAGCAGACGCCGCGCTTATGACCGCCGAGTTCGAGCAGGCAATTTGAGCAGATATCGTCGCCCTGTCGGCCGCAATTAAGGCAACTGGAAGGGGCCAATAATTCAATAAGTTGGCGAACTAGCACAATATTCCTTGCGCTCCATCTTAAGATTTGACTATAATAGTTCAAAGGCCACCGCACCACAAACGCATAAACAAGCGGGCCACTAACCAATCATGTGTAATTAACATGGAGATATTCCAGATGCCGGGTAAGAAAAACGCTCCACAGTCCGATCAGGACAACGTTCTGCAAGACGACTTTCTAGACACGCCGCTCGAGGGTGACGAAGACTGGATGGCCGAAGCCGAAGGACAGCTTGCTGTCGATGTGTACCAGACCAAAGACAACGTCGTAATCAAGGCTCCGATCGCCGGCGTCTCGCCCGACGCCATGGACATCGAAGTCGCCGAAGACGTCGTGACCATCCGCGGTGAACGCACCGAGGACAAGGAAGTCGACCGTGAGCACTACTACGTCCAGGAGTGCTACTGGGGATCATTCTCCCGTTCGGTTATCCTGCCGACGTCGACGGTCGCCGAGAAGGCAGCCGCCAGTCTCAAGGACGGCGTTCTGACGATCGTAATCCCGAAAGTGGCTCAGGACAAGGTCAAGAAGATTAAGGTCAAGCCCGTACAGTAGCCTTAAAGCTACTTCGGACTTCCACCAAAAAAGCGGCCGAGGCCGCTTTTTTGGTTCAAGTCCCCAGGGATGCTGCTAGTGTTTTAGAAATGGATTGTATCCCCTGGGGACTCCGAGACGCCGGTCAGTAAAGAAACTTCTCGGGCTTACGGTTGGCTAGCTTGGTTGCCGCGCGCTCCCCTGCTTTTAGCCATAACCGGTATTGCCGCTCCTTGAGCGGCAGGTCCCAGCAGCCGATAAACTCGGTGATCTCGGGGTTGAACTTGGCTTTGAAGTCGTAGAGACCCTGGCGGTCGTGCCCCGTATTG
>JBBSBR010000029.1:0-10074 GCA_038251135.1 Candidatus Saccharimonadia bacterium
GCCATCTTCAATAAGCTCATGGGCGAAGAGGTGCTGCTGCGTAAGAACTTTATTTCCAGTAAAGCCACCACTCTCAGTGACCACGACCTGGATATCTAACGTGATGGCGCTATCTAGTACAACTAAAGGATTGAATTAACATGGACGAAGAAGTAATCGAAAATCAAGAAAACTCGTTTGAGGATCCGGAAGAAGAGATCAAGAGCGATATTGGTACCGTTCGCCTACAGAAGCTCGAAAACGAGATGGAGACGAGCTATCTGGCTTACGCTATGTCAGTCATCATCTCGCGGGCTCTGCCCGATGTTCGCGACGGCCTGAAGCCGGTCCACCGCCGCATTCTGTACGTCATGAATACTCTGGGACTTCGCCACTCGGCCAAGTATCGCAAATCGGCGGCCGTCGTCGGCGAGGTGATGGGTAACTACCACCCTCACGGAGACTCAGCCATCTACGATTCAATGGTCCGCATGGCACAGGACTTCTCGATGCGCTATCCGCTCGTCGACGGGCAAGGAAATTTCGGCTCCATGGACGGCGATTCGGCCGCTGCTATGCGCTACACCGAGGCGCGCATGCAGTCAATCGCCGAAGAGCTCCTCTTCGACATCGAAAAGGAGACGGTCGACTTCGTGCCGAACTATGACGGCTCGCGTAAGCAGCCGTCTGTCTTGCCGGCCAAATTGCCAAACCTGCTCCTAAACGGTCAGATGGGCATCGCAGTCGGTATGGCGACCAATATTCCGCCACATAACCTAACCGAGCTTATCGACGGTATCGTGGAGCTCATCGACAACCCCGAGGCAACCCTCGACGACCTCATGAAGCACGTGAAGGGACCCGATTTTCCAACCGGCGGAATCATTTTTGGAGCCGACTCTATCCGTCAGGCCTACGGCACCGGCAAGGGCAGTATTGTCGTGCGCGCCGTCGCCAACATCGAAGAGGACAAGAAGGGTAATCACTCGATCGTCGTGACCGAAATCCCGTATTCGGTCAACAAAGGCACGCTCGTTGAGAAGATTGCCGAGCTTCACAAAGAGAAGCGCATCGTCGGCATCGCCGATCTCCGTGACGAGAGTTCGCAACGCGGAGCCTCGAAGAGTCTTACGGGCGGCGTACGCATCGTGATCGACCTGAAGAAGGACTCCTATCCCAAGAAGGTCTTGAACCTGCTCTACAAATACACCCCCATGCAGAGCGCCTTTCATGTAAACATGCTGGCACTGGTCGACAACGGCCGCCAGCCGCGCGTCCTGTCGCTCGAGATGATGCTGCGCGAATATCTGGCCCACCGCCAGATCGTCGTGCGCCGTCGTACCGAATTTGAGCTGCGCAAAGCCAAGGAGCGGGCGCACATTCTCGAGGGTCTCAAGATCGCGCTCGATCATATCGACGAGGTCATCAAGACCATCCGTGCCTCGCAGACGACCGACGAAGCGCGCGTCAACCTGATGGAGAAATTCACGCTGTCGGAACTTCAAGCCAAGGCCATCCTAGGCATGCAGCTGCGCCAGCTCGCAGGGCTTGAGCGCAAGAAGATCGAGGATGAACTCGCCGAGTTGTTGAAGCTAATCTCCGAGCTTGAGAAAATACTTTCCAGCGAATCCGAGATATTCAAAGTGATCCGCGGCGAGTTGGAAGAGATGAAGGCCAAGTACGGCGATGACCGTCGGACGCAGATCGTGGCATCCGAAATTGGCAAGTTCTCGGAAGAAGAGCTCGTGCCTAACGAGCAGGTGATCGTAACCCTGACTACCGGCGGGTACATTAAGCGCATACCGTCGAATACTTATAAGAGCCAGGGTCGAGGGGGCAAGGGGATCATGGGAATGGCCACCAAGGAAGAGGATGTCGTCGAGCACTTAATTCTCACCCAGAACCACGACTATATGTTGTTCTTTACCAATAAGGGACGGGTCTTCCGCCTGAAGGTCTACGAGATTCCCGCGGCTTCACGTATCGCCAAGGGTCAGGCGGTGGTGAACCTGCTGCAGTTGGCGCCAGGCGAGAAAGTTACATCACTCGTGACGTTTGACTCCAAGAACGATCAGCAGTATCTGTTCATGACGACTCAGCATGGTACTGTCAAAAAGAGTCCGCTATCCGATTACGCCAATGTGCGGGCAAACGGCTTAATCGCCATCAAGCTCGACGACGGTGACGACCTGCGCTGGGTTAAACTTACCAGCGGCAAAGATGAGATTATTATCTCGACGGCTCTTGCTCAGGCCATTCGCTTCAAGGAGGCGGAGGTTCGACCGATGGGCCGGGCAACCCGCGGTGTCCGCGGTATCCGTCTGAGAGCCGGCGATATGGTCGTAGGTATGGATGTGGTCCGGGAGGGCAGCGTATTGCTGGTACTCATGGAGAACGGCTATGGTAAGCGCACAAAGGTTGATCAGTTTGCAACTCACGCTCGCGGCGGCGTCGGCATTAAAGCCGGAGTCGTGACCGCCAAGACGGGCAAGGCGGTTGATGTCCGGGCCATTACCGATCCTCGTGACGACGTGGTAGTCGTTTCGACCCAGGGTCAGATCATTCGTCTTTCGCTTTCGGGTATTTCACTGATCGGTCGCGCTACCCAGGGCGTACGAATTATGCGAATGAAAGAGGACGACAAGGTAGCATCGGTAGCCTTGGTGGGGGAGGCTCAGATCGAGAGCGAATTGGCCGAGGGGGGAGATCAAATCTCCATCGACGACGCCGAATCCGACAAAAAAGCATAAGAAGAATACATTTTGTGTTCAGCAAACGCTATCAGGAACAGGTAGCGTTTTTGCTTATGGCACATGGCTGCAGGCTAATGTGTCTCGCTGATCATCGGCTAATATTTCCTAGACTTTTAAGCCTACCGACATAAATCTAATTTATCCCTTCATACCGCAAAAATAATCATATAAGCGCCATCATTTTGATAGCGCTTTTGCTAGTTAAAAATACAAAAGTTAACATTTTGACTGAAAATTTTCTGTTCTCTGCACTGGTGTTGTCGTCAGTATGTCGCGCTATTGTGAAACTTGTTAGATTTCTGAAGGCCACCTGAGATGTTGGCTGATCTTAACGGCTTGCGAGGTTGTAATGGGTCGGATTCATAGTTACGGCAGCATAAACGAGATCACTAGGCTTTCGGTTGCTACATTGTTGGCCGGGATTGCAACCGCCTGCATTGGCGGCGTTGCGTTGGCCAGCGATACGCCGTCTGTCGTGACTCCGGATGCGACACCCGCCGCCGTTGCTCCGGTTACGACGACTGATACCAAGACTGCCGCCTCATCGAGCGAGTCGAATCTGGTCGTGTCTACGACAGGCGACAGCAGCTCATTGGTTCAGCAGGTATCGAAAAGTGAAGTTACTACCGCCTTAAGCCTAAGCGCAACACAGACTACTCCGACCGAGGATAAGTCTGCGGCCCTTGCCTTATCGTCGACTCCAACAGATACTGGCGCTGCAGGCAGCCCGGCTCCGCTGACGACCGATACGGCCCCGGTCAGCGTGCCGTCTGTACAAACTCCGCCGATCATCGAAGTTGCTTCGGCAGCCGTACTGTCTAAGAAGCAGGCTGCGCGGGTGCAATATTACCGTGATGTCATTGAGCGTACGAACGTAGCTCAAAACAGCTTGGATAAGACACCTTTCGCCCCTCCGGTGGTAAGCGATTCCGGTACTGGAGTACCTTCCGGCAGCCGGGGCAATACGCCCGTACCGGTTGAAACTTCCGGCTTGTTTGGAGTCTTCACGTCGGCCCTCGAAGTGACCGTTGTTCCAAATAGCATAAGTAGTTTCTTCAGCTATGGTTCAATTCCGGGTAATGTACCAGTCAGGGTAATTAGCTTGTTCGTTATACTGGTTGGTTTTCTCCAGGGATTCATCCTGCTCATGCGGAGGGCCGGTTTCACTATGGCTCCGCGAGCCGGCATAGGGTCCCGCTTTAGTCTTGCTGCGCCTCAATTAATGAGTCATTTCGTGCCTATAGAGGGGCCCAAATGACTCATTTTTCGTGGCGTTGAAACCAAAACCCTTCAAACAAACAGCAATCGTAACCGTTCGCAACGCATACAAGAAAGGAGGTGAATATTATGAAAATTCGAATGCTTATGCAGATATCCACGGCAGCATCCATGCTCGTCCTGACCAGCGGTACGGTCCTCGCGGCCGATGCGGTAACCATCGACGGCACCGGGCAAGATTCCGACGCGATCGTACAAGTTGAAAATACGACCAAGGTCGAAACCAGTACTACCAACCATATCCAGATACTGAACGTCAACGACCAGATCGCAACGACCGGTGATGTAACCGAATCGAGCAATACGAACGCCGGTACGGCCGGCAGTGGCAACGCAGCCAACAATAATGCCACGACTACGACAGTGGCCATTAACAACGCGGGCGGCGGCTCAGGCGGCGGAGGCTCAGGCGGCGACGGTTCAGGCGGCGGAGGCTCAGGCGGCGGCGGTTCAGGCGGCACTGGCGGCGGCTCAGGCGGCGGCAGTGTGGAAGGAGCAGCAACTACCGGCGGCTTAGGCGGGGGCTCAGGCAGCACCGTAGCGACGCTTCCGGAAGTCGGTGCCTCGCAGTTCGTTGACGTGTCGGCGCTCAGAGCTCTGTACCACCCGGCGGTCATGCAGTCGCCGCTTACGAATCAGGCGCAACGCCCAGAGGGGCTATCGCTGACATTCCTCTTAGCGGTCGGGCTAATTAGCGTCATCGGCGCTTACGGCAGTGCTGCGTTCGCCGATTGGCGTTCGCACAGGAGGTTAGTATGACCAAACGTACATTGATACATGTTGTTGTTCCGACGGTTGGCTTGGCAATCGGTTTTGTAGCCGTTGCTTTGGCTGACCAGTCTCTGACAAATCTTTCGGTAACTTCATCACCGTCAGCGGGTTCTGCAGTTTCGCCCTCGGCGACTCCCAGTCCTCAGTCGTCACCCCAAGTCACGGTTAACGGTCGCCGCGTAGACACCAAAGACGGTGCGGCTACCACGGTACCGGTGCCTGGGGGTACGGCTACGGTGAAACGATCCGGACCCGAAACGACTGTCGAGACAAATGCGGGCAATAACAATACGACGAGTATTACGGGGGCAGGCGAAATCTATGTGAACGCCTCGGCGGTTAACGCCAACGGGACCTCGTTTAGTACCTCCAATATCTCAAGTTCATCGTCGAGCAGCAGCGGCAACCAGACCAGCTTATCGACGTCCGTATACTCCACCGGTACCAACGGTGTAGTGATCACTCCTTAGACTGTCCAGAGTCCAAGGAGCGGGCCTCCGGGCCCGGTACTCAACAACAATAACGTTCACGCAAATTAAGTGAAAGGATCATATAGAAATGAGTAAAATTTCTTTACTACGATACGCAGCGATCGGAATGGCAACGGCTAGTATGGCGGGTTTTGCTGCAGCCAGTACCGTCTCGATTACCAACACGGGACAGGCTTCTCACGCTAAGGTGCAGCTCGAAAACGAGAACTCTGCCAAGACGAATAACCACAACTTCGTCGGCGTGGGCAACTTCAATTCCCAGCAAGCCCACACTGGCAGCGTTCAGGCCGACAAAAACACTAATGCCGGCAATGCGGGTTCGGGTAACGCCATGAATACCAACGGCACCAACACAACGCTTAGCCTGACGAACAACGCGGCTACGTTGGGAGCTGGCGCCGGAACTGGCGACTCAACCGTAACCCTCGGCACGACTGGTCAAAACTCACAGGCCGACGTCACTATCAAGAATGAAAATAAGGTCGAGGTTAACAACACCAACATGGTTAATGTTATGAACATGAACCAGCAGTCAGCATGCAGCGGCAACGTTGACGTCAACAAAAACACCAACGCCGGCACCGCCACCTCGGGCGACGCCACCAACACCAACAACACGGTCACTTCGCTGACCATCACTAACTAAACAAAAACCCTTAGTTAGAACGAGGGAGCTTTCATCAGCTCCCTCCAGCAATCATCTCAGATCAACATTATCCAATTGGGGCGGAAACGTAACAGGGCAGGAGATACGATTATGGAACGATCATCGATAAGTTCAAAGCTGACACGACTGATAGCGGCAGTAGGTTTGTCCCTGTACCTTACCGTGGGCGGGGTGGGCGCGGCTCTGGCCGATACAACGCCGACTCCTGATCCTACGGTTACTCCCACCCCCGTCACGACTCCCGCACCCGACCCGACCCCGAGCGCCGCACCCGATGCGACATCTACTCCGTCCTCCACGGCCGATCCGACGGTAACGCCCACGCCCGTCGCGACTCCCGCCCCCGACCCGACCCCAAGTAACCCAACTGATACGGCTGCAACCCCATCCCCGGCAATCGCCGCGCCCGAATCCGCATCGCCGACAGTCACGCCTAGCGCCAGCCCGAAGACCGATGCGACAGCCAAATCCAGCACTACCGGCCCCGGTACCTGTACGGGCGTAGTCCCATCCTGGGTCTTTGATACCGTTAAGCAGCTCTGGGTCGCATCCGATAAGACGTCGTTTGTCTGCGACATGCCGAGCGGCTTATATCTATCGCCGAAGTACTTCTACAACACCCGAACCGGCTGGTACGTGATTTTGGCACCGGATGCGCCAGTGACTAAAGAGCTCGTGACCGCGCCCAACATTATTCATACCGTCCTCGGCGACATCACGGTAGGATCCAAGGATTATCAGATGGCTCAGGCTCTGGGACTGCTCAAGTCCGGTCCGGACGGGATCGTGACGACGCCGGGATCCAGTTCCGTGACTACTTCCGGCGCCGGCGGCACGGCGGCTACGAATTATTCGTCCAGCGGCCAGACTTGGCTTGATTTAACTAACTTGGTGACGGTTATCAATACGCTTGATAGTGCCGCCAAAACCGGTAACGTCGCCGGATCGGCCAACACGACCGTCGGAGACATGTCGTCCGGCACGGCAAACGTTATTGCCAACCTCATCAACCTGTTGTCGGCCGCTTGGAGTTGGGCCAATGGTGATCTAAGCTTCTTCATGCAGAATTTCTTTGGTAACCAAAGCGGTAACGTGCTGCTCGATCCGACACAAACGGTAACCGGTAGCGGCGGTCAGCTCGGTACCACGACAAACAATTCCAACGCATTGAATGTTAACGCCAAATCATCGGGTTCAATCGTCAATAATATAGACCTGACTGCTCAGTCAGGGGGCGTCGCGGCCGACTCCAACACTACGGCCGGAAATGTCACGAGCGGTTCGGCAACGGCCACGGTGAACATCCTCAACCTCATTAACTCGCTCATTAACTCGGGTAATTCTTTCTTCGGCATACTCAACATCTTTGGCAGCCTTACCGGCAACGTGCTTTTCCCGAACGGCTTCTTCGACGGGCTCATACCGAGTTCAGCGGCTCCGATTGCGGCGCCGACTGCCAGCGGTCCCGGATCCGTGAGCGACACGACCGTAACAAATACCAACACGGCCAATATCAACAATACGGTGGCCAATTCGGCGGCCAACAACATTACGACGACCGCTCAAAGCGGCTCGGTTGGAGCCGGGGGCAATACTTTCTTGGGCTCGGCGGCCAGCGGTGCGGCTACCACGACCCAGAGCCTCTTTAATCTGGCCAATACATCGCTCTTTGGCGACAACGCGGTACTCGTGATTGTGAACGTGCTCGGACATTGGGTGGGCAAGATCATGAACCTGCCCGGCGGCGGATCTACGTCGTCGGCTCTGCTGACGAGCAACGCCCAGACGAGTCAGATTCCGGTTCCGAATGCGACCGGTCCGGATAGTACGGCGACCAGCACGACGACCAATACGAATACTGCGAACATCAACCAAACCGCCGTCGGTACGATCACCAACAATGTTAATGTAGGGGCGAAATCCGGTGACGTTACGGCTACCAATAATACTACCGTCGGCAACGTTTCGTCAGGAATAGCGTCGGCCGCCTCGTCCGTCGCCAATATCTTCAACTCTGTTCTGAACGTGAAGCATTGGTTTGGAGTATTGGTCATCAACGTTTTTGGCGACTGGTTCGGGAACGTCGATACGGCCAAACCGCAGGTGCAGGTTCCGGCTGCCGCAACGGCGCAGGTTGATCCGGCCGTCCTGGTGCCGCAATTGAGTACGCTGAAAAACTTCACAACGCAGCCAACTTCTACGGTAGCTGCAACTCCAAACGGGACGGTTGCCGGTGCAGAAGTCGCGGCGCCTCAAGTAGTGATCGCATCGGCCAAATCTGTCGACGAAGCGGTATCGCTTGCCAAGGGCAACGGTATGAATTTCCTGTTTGCACTATCGGCGTTCGTGATGCTCATAGCCGGGGCACTGCTGGCCGTTGAGCGCAAGATATCGTCCGGCACCAAGCTTTAGTACGGCAAATAAGCGCAATAAACTTGTACCCAACAGATAATAACCGCTACAATGGGCTGTAATCACCTACAGGAGTTTTCGTAGTGGCTTACAACCCGTATATCATCGTTCCGCTCGCAACTTGGGCAGTGGCCCAAATAGCTAAGTTCGCAATTGCCGGCCTCAAGGGCGACATTGACTTCAAGAAACTCTACGCTTCGGGCGGTATGCCGAGCGTTCATTCGGCCGTAGTATCAGCGCTTGCGGTTACGGCCTACTTGGTCGACGGGGCAACTTCACCGATATTTGGTGTAACGGCCGTATTTGCGGCCATTGTAATCTACGACTCGCTTGGCGTCCGCCGCGCGGTGGGGAATCAGGCAGCCGCTTTCAACCGTCTCCTAGAAGGACTGGATACGGCAAAAGTACGTTTCGACTACACGGGGCTGCATGTGGCTGAGGTGAAAGGTCACAATCCGGTCGAAGTGGTCGTCGGAGCGGTGCTGGGCGTTGTCTTGGGCGGGTTGTTCAATTACGACCGTATTTCGCCGCTCACAACCTATCTGCAGGGCGTGCCGGTTCACCGGGAGCTTTGGTTCTACACTGCCTTGTTCGGGTTGCTGATACTAGGCGGTGCCATCCAGAATGCGGTTTTGCGATCCAAATATTCAAAATCCCGAGCGATTCAGAATCTCTCCAGAAATATCCTGATCCTCACGCAGACCATTGGCTGGCTGGGTTTGCTGTCGGTGGTATTTATGTATGAGCGCGCCAGCTACCTGGCGTGGCGTCTCTGGCCGTTACTTTTGATTACTACGGGGATCGGCTGGGGAATTAGCATATATACGAATTCCCGCAAGACATTGCCCTCGACTCTGCGGCAGGAAGCCGATGCAGCTCGTAAGCGCAAATGGCTTAATTGGGGTCGGAAGAAGCGCAAGGCCAAGCACTCCTAAACCGTTCGTCCGTACTCAGAACTCTAAACCATAAGAATTTTGAGATATACTGATCTTATGGCTCGCCATCAATCACCGCATTACGACCATCACATTAGCGAAGCTTACCGTGCACGCCGCCGCTTTAGTGGCGCTTTGGCAGCGCTGTTCGTAATTATCAGCTCGGTAGCAGGGCTGCATTTTGCCGGCATTCATGCCGCCACGAATTGTACTATTCATATGCCCGTTGGCGGGACCGTTTTTAGGGGTTCGACCGGCTATCCGAACGCCCAGGTCCGGCTTCAGGATAATCAGACGGGTGCGGTCAGCACGCTTATCACTAGCCCGGTTGGGGTTTGGACTACTTCGCTCTGCTCGCAGACGCTTTTTACCGTATCCGTGATCTCGGCGCCACCGTCCGGCTATACGGGTCCGGTTGCCGCCAGCTATGCCCGCTTCGGGATGAGTGATGTGCCGGGCTACACGTCGATCAATTACTACCCCTATCAGGATTCGAACTTTTCCTGCTACCACAATACCGCTGCCAACTGCTCCCAAAGCACATACTGGCTCTATGACCTCAATACGGGCTATGAACTCGATTATGATTTTCGCTATAATTTAGCGCCGGCTCCCGCTCCCACCCCCGTGCCAACCGCAGCTCCGACACCTGCGCCGACCCCAAAACCAACTGTGGCATCAACCCCGATACCCACTAAGGCTCCCATAGCAACACCGGTTCCGGTCGGTAATCCAACCGTGGGCACATCGAAACCCCCCGCTTCCACTACGAGCACTGGTCAAAGGAC
>JBBSBR010000030.1:0-8230 GCA_038251135.1 Candidatus Saccharimonadia bacterium
AAAGCGGCCACCGTTTCCAGTGACCGCTGGTGAACATCTTAGGCTTCCGATTACAGTAAATCAGACTGGCAGACCCCGAATCCGATCATAAGTTGCGATGGCTTCGGGCGAAGCCATATGAAGTGCCAGATCGGCCCTGCCGGTCCGTATGGAGCGCTCAACCAGCAGCACATCGTGCCAGGCTTCAGCTTGGGCGGCCTCAGCGCGAAACTTAGCCCGATCCTCTTGGCTTCGGCGCTTATCCGTGAACAGCTGGTGCCTGTCGTCTTCCTCCTGATGACGGTGGTTCAGGTAGCTCTGAGTCTGCTCGAGCGTCAACAATCCCAGGCATCTCTCAAGACCGATCACTGCCCCCGCCAACTCCGACCGGTGCAAGCTGCGTATCGCCCTGTCCAGACCATCGGCAACGAAGCTTTCGTTCAGTTGCACTGGATCCATGTTGTGACTCCCCTTCCGTCGAGGTAGGTGACGCCTTGGTGCGGCTCAGCGATTGAGCTACAATAGATTATCAGATATAGACTCAAAATAAGAAAGCACGATCAATTTGGCACTCTCCCTCGGCATCGTCGGCCTTCCAAATGTCGGCAAATCCACCCTCTTTAACGCGCTCACCAAGAATAATGTCTTGGCGGCCAACTATCCGTTTGCGACGATAGAGCCAAATGTCGGCATCGTCCCCCTCCCCGACAAACGTTTGGTCGTGCTGGCTGCGATCTATAGCAGCGAGAAGATCCTGCCCGCCCCGGTAACCTTCGTGGATATCGCCGGGATCGTGCGCGGTGCCAGCGAGGGGCAGGGCTTGGGCAATAAATTTCTAGCCAATATCCGTGAATCCAACGCCATCGTGCAAGTGGTGCGCGTATTCAAAGATAACGACGTCATCCATGTCGACGGCAAGGTCGAGCCCAAAAACGATATTGAGACGATCAACACCGAGCTGATTTTGGCTGACCTACAAACCATCGAGAACCGCCTCGGCAAGCTGGAAGGCGATGCCCGTCGTGACCCCAAGGGGGCTGGAGCGCTGCTCGAAACACTGAAACAAGCCAAAGAAACCCTCAATCGCGGCCAAGTGCTCTATGGCTCGTCGGTCGATCCCGAATCGATTCGCGATTTACAGCTTATGACATCTAAGCCGTTTATCTACGTCTTTAATCTGGATGAAGGCGAACTTGGCGACGAGGCGCTTAAGTCGAGTTTACGCGGTTTGGTTCCGGAAGGCGCGGCCGTGGTCTTTCTGTGCGCCAAGATTGAGGCCGAATTGATGGATCTGCCCGAAGACGAGGCTAATGAATTATTGGAATCGCTTGGCCAGAGCGAATCCGGCTTGGCGCAACTCGCCCATGTCGGCTTCAAGACGCTCGGATTGCAAACGTACCTGACGGCCGGCCCCAAAGAAACCCGCGCCTGGACCATACCCGCCGGCGCTACGGCACCCGAAGCCGCCGGAGTAATTCATACCGATTTCCAGAAAGGCTTTATCAAAGCTGAGATCGTGGCTTTTGAAGATCTGGCAACGGCCGGATCCATGGCCGCGGCCAAAGCCAACGGCAAGGTTCGGCTCGAGGGCAAAGACTACGTGATGGCCGACGGCGACGTGGTCGAATTCCGGTTCAACGTCTAGCCGACTCGATAGCCGCGCAACTTGGCGCGGCTGACCCCTTCCGAAGGGGCTATTTACTCTTAAGCAGGAAGAAGTGCTCCACATTTCCCTCAGCCCCGGACAGACCCGAGTCGACCTCGGCCGTGATCTCAAATCGGGTCTGTAAATAATCCCGAAGTTCAGCCAGTACCTCGTCGCGTTCCGCCCCCATCGGGATCACCCCGCGATACTTATCGGCCAGCGGCTTACCAGCCTCAAACTGGGGCTTTGCCATAGCCACAATCGGCGCACCCGGCTTCACGAGCGCAGCGACAGATTCCATGATCTTGGTAAGCGATATAAACGACACGTCGATCACGGCGATATCGGCCGGCTCGGGCAGTGCCGCCATCCTAATGTCCGTCTGCTCCATGACGACTACGCGTGGATCCTGACGCAAATTATATGAGAGCTGGCCGGTGCCGACGTCGACGCAGTATGACTTCACGGCCCCGTTCTGAAGCGCAAAATCCGTAAAGCCGCCGGTCGACGAGCCGACATCCAGAACGACTCTGCCGGTGAAATCGAGCCTAAACTGCGCAGCCACGGAGGCTAGCTTCTCGCCCGCGCGAGAAACATACCGGTTTTGAGTCTTAAGATGAATATCCGTCGACTCATCAACCAATTGACCGGGTTTATCGAGTATTCGCCCATCGGCGCTCACCTGCCCCGCCATAATCAGTGCCTGAGCTTGGGTACGTGAAGCCGCTAATTCCCGCTCGGTCAAGATAAGGTCGAGTCGCTTCTTTGCCATGATTCCGTCTACTTGGTGCGTTCGAGGTAAGCACCGGTAAGTGTGTTTACCTTCAGCCTATCGCCCTCGTTCACAAATAGCGGCACCATAATTTCTATGCCGGTCTCGAGAGTCGCCGGCTTCATGGCGGCCGTTGCAGTGTCGCCTCGGGCTCCCGGGTCGGTTCGGGTGACTTCAAGGACGACCGCATTGGGCATTTCGAGTCCAATGACGCGGCCGTCAAAAAAGAGCAGCTGCACGGTCGAGCTGTCGGCCACGAACTTCGACTGGTCGCCGAGCAGGTCAGCCTCAACCGTCTCCTGGTCGAACGTTTCGGTGTTCATGAAGATCATGCTCGATCCGTCTCGATAAAGGAGCTGCATGTTGGAACGGGATACGTCGGCGGAGCTCAGCTTATCCGACGAACGGAAGGATTTCTCGACCACGCCGCCGCTCAACAAATTCTTGAGTTTCACTTGAACCACGGCTCCGCCGCGGCCCATGGCCTTATGAGAATACTCGACAACCCGATAAGGTATACCTTCGAGCTCAACGAGAACGCCAATTTTGAGGTCGGTATGACCGAGTACCATGTTGTTTCTCCTGTAATTCTTCTTTTCGAAGTCGAGTATGTTGGTCTTCGTATTTTCCGCTTGAGTAGTGCGATTGACGAGTGCAGCGCAAGGAGAAGTTGAAGGCCGGAGTGAAGCGTACTTAAGGTACGCTGAGCGAGGACTGGAAACTTCGACGCCGCGATGTGCCGTCTATCGTACTACGAAAGGCAGAAGGGCGATGTGACGGGAGCGCTTAAGGGCGACAGCAACGCTGCGCTGGTGACGAAGGCAGTTGCCGGTACGCTTGCGGCCTTCAATCTTGCCATAGCTCGACAGATAACGCTGCAGCAATTTTACGTCCTTGTAGTCGACAAAGTCGATCTTCTCGGCGCAGAATCGGCAGACTTTTTTCGTGTAAAAATTAGCCATTTTGTAATAGATCCTAGTTAGTTCAATGAAGTTAATGTCTTGAAATGGATTTCGGTTAGTTCCGTGTCGGACTCGTGCGGTACAAGGCAATGCTGAGGACCAGAGTGAAGCGTACTTAATTGTACGTCGAGCGAGAACCGGAGGCGATAACGATGTAATGTACAGTCTGGGACAGAATTAGACCTAGAACGGGATGTCGTCGAGATTAATGGCACCGTTGGCGTCAACGTCATCGACGATAACGTCCTCGGACTTCTTCGAAGGCGCCTTGGTTGCCGGAGCTTCATCGTATGAGTCGTTTCCTGAGGATGGGGCGCCGTCGCCGCGGCCATCGAGGAAGTTAACGTCCGACGCAACGATCTCGGTACGCTGACGCTTAACGCCGTCTTTCTCCCAGCTCTGAGTCTGGAGACGTCCGATTACCAGTACCTTTCGGCCCTTGGCGAGGTATTGAGCCGTAAGCTCACCGAGCTTGCCCCAAGCGACTATCTCGTGGTATTCAACCGCCTCCTTACGCTCGCCGTTGCCGTCCTGCCAAGTGCGGTTGGTGGCTACGGCGAATGAAGCTACCTGCTGACCGCTGGGAGTGGTCCGCAGCTCAGGGTCGCGCGTTAAGTTGCCCATGATGATCGCTTGGTTAAAACTCTTGGCCATTAATTGCTCTCCTCTGACACAGTTACTTCTTCCTTCGCGGCTTTAACCGGCTCGTCCGACTTCTTCTCGTCGTCCGAAACCTTCTTGGCGGCCCGAACCGGAGCAACTTCGTGAACGACAAGAATATACCGGATTACTTCCTCGGTAATCAAGACTGTCTTTTCGAGCTCGCGAACCTGCGACGGGTCAATTAAGATCTCGAAATAAACGTAAACGGCGAAGTCCTGCTTGGCGATTCGATAAGCCAGGCGCTTCTTGCCCCAGTTGTCGCGCTTTGTGACGCGGCCGCCGGCGGCTTGAACAAGACCTTCGATCTTGGCGATTGGCGTCTCGACGTCAATCTCAAGGTCGGGGTGCAGGAGCACCATTAATTCGTAGGCTTTTTGCATAGTATCCTTTCCATGGAAACACCGGTTTTCAACCGGGTTGCGGTCCCTGAACATTTGAGGGAGCGCAAAAAGGTTAAATAGTTGTAAAACCTCGTAATTATAGGCTAAATCGAGCTCATGGTCAATGAGCAGCCTCATGCATTACAATGAACGCATGTATACTCTCTCCAACAGCCTGCTTGAGCTCCCCATCTTAAGCCTGCAAACGGGCCAGTCGATCACGCAGACCAGCGGGGTCATCATCGACTCTTCGAGCCTGACCATAGTGGCTCTGACCTGCGGCGAGACCGAGGGCATGACTCATCCCATAATCCTAATCCGCGATATCCGCGAGTTTGCAACGGATTGTATCTTAGTAAACTCCGATGACGATATCAGCGAATCCGAGGACATCGTACGGCTCAAGACGCTGCTCGATAAACCGTTTAACCTCATGAACATTCGCGTAGCCACCGAATCCGGCCATCGGCTTGGGCGCGTCGAGGACTACACGATCAATACTGAAAATTTCCAGATCCAGAAGCTATATGTCCACCCGGCCCTGCTCAAAGGCGTCTTTGGATCGAGCCTCATTATCGATCGGGACCAAATTTCCGACGTCACGCCCAAACTTATTACCGTCAAAGAAACGACCACATCGCTGCCGGCGATCGCCGATATCACCCCGCCGATCAAGTCTTGATACCATAAAACACTTACGCTACAATAGACTGCAGTAAAAGAGGTGGCGGGGTTGTTGATTATTGTACTTTGGGCGATCGCATTCGTAGTAGCCTATCGACTGGCTACTGCCCACTAACTACCCCCATCCCCCGGATCAATCGTCAACTGAGCGCGCAAGCGCTTTTTTGATAATGTCGTAGCTGTAACCCTGACGCGCCAGGTAACCCATAAGCTTCTGCGGGTCAGCGTAGCGCGACTGTCGGTGCTTGGCCTCAATTATCGATATCAGTTGCTCGATCTCGGTGTCAGAATCAAGCTCCTCGAGCGCACTCTTGATTAACTCGCGGGCAATCCCCTTCTTCATAAGCTCGACTTCGAGCATCCGGGTGCTCCTGGGCCGCAGAAGCTGACGGTCGGCAATCCAAGCTGAAGCAAAAGCCGCATCATCGACAAGCCCGGCAGTCTCCAGCCGCCCAATAACCTTGATACTCAACTCGTCGTCAATGTCCTTGCGTCGAAAATAATCCTGAAGCTCCTTGCGGCTTCGGCGCCGATACGATATCAATCCGATCGCCTTGTTGTACCAACTCCCCTCATCGGAGAGGCGAATCCAACTAGCTACCTCGTCCGCCGAAACCGACCGGCCGACACGCAAACCCGCATTTGATACATCGAGCGAACTTAAGCCAAAAGCAAAAACGCCGTCGAGGTAGATCGAATATCGATCAGGATGGCGTTTTTGCTGAACGAGCTTAGTGACTTGCGGCATCGGAAGCTCGCAGCCCTAGGCTACAGCGGCTGCCTTGCGAATGCCGGCATCGAGCTTAGTGATTAACTCGCGGTGATCTTTGAGATACTGCTTGGCCGCCTCACGACCCTGACCGATCTTCTCGCCTTGGTAGGCGTACCAGGCGCCGCTCTTCTCGACGAGTTCAAACTTGACCGCCAAATCCAGTACGTCGCCGGCCGTGGAAATGCCCTCGTTGAACATAATGTCGAACTCCGCAACCTTGAACGGCGCTGCAATCTTGTTTTTAACAATCTTGACCTTCACGTGCTTGCCGATCGAGATATCGCCGTCCTTGATCTGCTCCGTCCCGCGGATGTCCATGCGTACGGATGCATAGTACTTGAGTGCCTGACCGCCGGCTGTCGTCTCCGGATTACCAAACATGACGCCGATCTTGATGCGGAGCTGGTTGATAAAGATTACCGTGCACTTACTCTTGGCGATAACGCCGGTGAGTTTTCGGAGAGCCTGGCTCATGAGCCGGGCCTGCAATCCGACGTGAGCATCGCCCATTTCCCCCTCAATCTCGGCACGGGGTACCAGAGCGGCGACCGAGTCGATCACGACCAAATCCACGGCCGATGAACGTACCAGCGTCTCGGTGATCTCGAGTGCCTGCTCGCCGGTATCCGGCTGCGAGATGAGAAGCGTATCGAGGTTGACCCCGATGCGGGCGGCGTATTCAGGATCAAGCGCGTGCTCGGCGTCGACGAAAGCGGCGACTCCGCCAGCCTTTTGAACCTCAGCGACCGCGTGGAGAGCCAAAGTGGTCTTGCCGCTCGACTCCGGTCCGTAGATTTCCACGATCCGGCCGCGGGGAATCCCGCCGCCGAGAGCGAGATCCAACGACAATGCGCCGCTGGGCATCGTCTCGACGTCGATCTTGTGAGCCTCTCCGAGCTTCATAATGGAGCCGGCACCGAACTGCTTCTCGATCTGAGCTACGGCCAGATCGATGGCCTTCGAGCGGTTCTCGATTTCGGCGGCGCTGCGCTTGGGATCTGTCTTCTCCGCCTTGGCGGCCTTAGGCTCGGACTTCTTGGCATCAATTTTCTTGTCGACGGTCGGTTCAACTGGCTTATCTGCAATTACTTCATCCACAACTGGCTTCTCCATGACTTCTGTACTCATTGTATCAGTCCTTCATCCCGTTACGCTAATCTGTACAAATGAGCATAACCGAACAAATGCCGTACTGTCAATAGTATCTTAAGTTTGATTGATCAACGGGTGTTTCTGACGCCACTCAATGAGCTCATCGAGAGTTTTGCAGTCATCGCGCAATACCGCACGATACAAGTCTGCTGAAGAGAAGGAGGTGGGTATTTTACTCGAGCCGGGGTACATGCCGACTTCTTTCAATTGGTACTTTAGCCATAAGAGAAGTTCGTAAGTTTCGTCCGGTAATGTATTCATATGAGAAAATTCTGAACTTATATAGTTCTCTTCACGCATTATCCAGATATCAAAATTCCACTCAACCTCTTCTATAAAGCGCTTAATTCCAAGATAAACTCCGACCGGCATACCTGGATCCGGCGTTTTAACCAGCTTATTACTCACCAATACACGTGACACTCCGTTCATCAAAGTTACACGGCGTGCAAGCTCAGCGATATCCTCTAGATTTACACTATCGGTAAACAGATGGATGTCGATATCTGGTTTTACCATTAACTTGTAGGAAAAGCTCCCCTCAACTTCAACCTGGCCGAGCTTATCAAGCTCAGTAATGATCGGAAATTCCTGCAGAAGACGAGTGCCTTGGGCAAGCCATTCGTCCTGTCGCTGTTTAGCCTCTTCTAGGGTGATCATCGATAATTCTGGAAATCCAACGGAAAATCGAACTCTTGGGTTCGGAGCAAGTTCATCACGCCCTGCAAATCATCCTTGGAAGCACTCGAGACTCGCACCTCCACCCCCTGAATCTGCGTCTTGACCTTCGGGAAAGCATCGCGGATGGCCTTGGTAATCTGTTTGGCCTTATCCTGGTCGAGCCCCTTGCGGAACGGCACCGTCCAGCGCATCTCCTTGCCGCCTTGAACCGGCTCGGTGGTAATATCCAAGACCTTGAGCGATACGCCGCGCTTTACGAGCTTCGACATAAACATATCGATTATTGCGTCGAGCTGATTCTTGGAGTCGCCCTCCAGCTGCACGCTCTCCTTGTTCTCGCCAAACTCGATCTTGGCCGCGGTACCTTTGAAGTCGTACCTGGCACCAAGCTCGCGTTGAGCCTGATCGAGCGCGTTGGTCATCTCGGCCAGATCATAATCGCTAACCACGTCGAATGAGAAGTCTTTTGCCATAATCAATATCTCCTAGTTGAGGCTAGTTTACCACAATCGCGCCACCGTAATTCCCTTGGAAAAGGAT
>JBBSBR010000031.1:0-7135 GCA_038251135.1 Candidatus Saccharimonadia bacterium
GACGCCGAAATTCGCGAGCTAGCAATATTTTCGCTGGGGGCGGGTGGTGGAATGGTATACACGGAGGACTTAAAATTCTCTGCCGCAAGGATTGTGGGTTCGACTCCCACCCCGCCTACCAAGAAAAGACTCCCGCGAGGGAGTTTTTTCTTAACTAGAAGTTAATTAAGCCAGTACCCGGCGTAATTCCGAAATACCCAAAAGGTATTTTTAAATTTTGCGTTTACGTTTGCGAACCAAGCCGACAACCAAGAGGCTCGCTAATAAAATAATCGTAAAACTTACTACGGCCAGAGTAATCGGCGGTACCAGCACTACCCAACGCGAAAACGTCTGGGTACGATCCAGGAACGTCGCCTCCGAGGTTACTTTGTAGATACCGATTTCGGAGCTTGTAGGTAAACTCAAGGGGAAGTCCCGCGTAGTTTGAGGAAGTACCTCGCCGTGAAAAGTGACCGGGTTGTATTTGTGGCCGAAGAGATTCGTGAGGTACGATTGACCGTCGACGGGAAAGTGTACATTACCGGTGTTTTTGACCCTCAGGTTGGCTGTGATGGGTGGGTGGAGCTGGAGTAACGGTGCTGTGAGCCCCAGAGCTTCGCCGTTTCTAATTAGATCGCCGCTGACGGCTATGTAGAACAGGGAACCGATCTTCTGGACTCGATGGATGACCGTTGCTCCCGGCGTGGCGGGTGGCACCGTCTCGATAAATACTGCTGCATAATGACCGCCCGGCGTCGCCGTTTGAGGTGCAGTAATGGAGTAGGGTACTTTGATCTGCTGACCGGCTTTCACGACCGCATTGCCGACAGGCAACGTAAACCATGTGACGGGTGAAATACTACGCTCGGCACCGGTAGAGTTGAAGGTACCCTGATATTTTTCCCCCACAACCTGGTAGTCGCTCACATTTACTTTGTAGGTTATGTCGGTATTGCCGTCGTTTATGACTGTCAATTGCCCGGCAATCGTTTTGCCCGGGTCGACGGTCACTTCCTGGCTGGTAGGCGAGACGCCGATGCCCTCGATCGCCAAAGCGGGTGCGGCCGCCAAGGTTAGTCCCAGCAGCCCCAAACTCAAACCGTACCTAGCCAGCCGCATACTACGAAACTGCCCCCGGGTCCTCATATTAATTTGTAGTGATCGTATATTTGACCGTAGTTGAGTAGGTGCCGGTCGCCTGCGAGGTATTGATGCGGGAGCTGTACCATACTGTACTGGCGGTGCTGCCCGGAACGGCAGTCGTATTGATCGTATAAGGTGATCCCATGGCCGGGATCGCAGCAAAGGTCAGCGCGCTCGGCGCAGCGTTGGTGATGACGCTGGTTGGCCCCGCTCCAAAACCGGCCAAACCGTCCAAGCGCCAGCCCCAGGTATTACTGACGACAGCTACCGGTGAGGCAGGTGTGCCCGCCGAAGCCGGGATAGTGTTGGCGCCGCTTGTCATGGCGGTCGTGGCACCGTTCTCCTCCAGGGTCATCGTAAGGCCGAGGCTATCGTTCGTCGATGCCGATACCGTGTCGCTGGCCGTCGACTGGAGGCCGCCGGCAGTCGGGATGATGGTACCAAGCGTTACGGTGGGACCCGACGAATAAGCGGTGATGACCGGGCTGATGGTCAGACCGATCGCGGTATTTGTGGTCTGAGTATCGGCTTGGACGGTCAAAGGCAACGTCACGGCAATGACATTAAGCGCCGTTAGACCTATACCTAAAGCCAGTTTGTTGTGTAGCTGAGTCATTTCTAATTATAAGCTTAACCAATATATAAAAGCCTGTCAAAGTACTTATGCCAAAATTCGCTTGCAGGAGGGTGCTATTGCCTAAAAAGATTGCTATAATACGGTAAAAGTAAGGAGCTGTATAAATATGATCGGGTACATTATTCTGGGTATCGGCGCAGTCCTAGCCGTTACTATGATAGTCATCTATAACGGTCTTGTGCGGTCCCGTGTCCGTGTCGATGAGGCATGGAGCGATATCAACGTTCAGCTCAAGCGTCGTTACGACCTGATTCCAAACCTTGTTGAGACGGTCAAAGGCTATGCGCGGCACGAGTCCGGCGTCTTCGAAGCGGTAACCGCCGCCCGTACCGCCGCCATGAATGCCGGCGGGATTGCTCAGAAAGCTGCCGCCGAGAACCAGCTGGCCGGGACCTTGAAGAGTCTGTTTGCGGTTGCCGAGGCCTATCCGGACCTCAAGGCCAATCAGAACTTCCTTGACCTCCAGACGCAGGTAACCGACACCGAAGACAAGATTCAGGCTTCCCGCCGGTTCTATAACGGCAATGTCCGCGATTACAATATCAAGTTACAAGTCTTCCCGACCAACATCTTCGCCAGTATGCTAGGGTTTACCCACCGCGACTTCTTCGAGGTCGAGAACCAAGCCGAAGTTGAGCAGCCGGTAGAAGTTAAGTTCTAGAAGGAGATCCCATGGCAACGCTCGATTTCAAACAGACACACAGTTGGCAGGACGCCGTTGAGCTTGGCGCCTCGCTCGTAACTTTGGCGGAAGCTCTGCCCTCGCACGAGCAGACGGGTCTCGTAATGCAGCTCCATCAGTTAATGCTCGATCTGCCGACGCAGATTGCGGCCGACTTGGCCGACGGTTCGCGAACTCGGTTTGTGACCATCTATCGTCTGGCATCGGCTCTTGAACTCATAGAAATGATCTATCCGGCCCTGGATACGGCAGATATTCATAAGGACTTCGAGCGCCTGTCGTCACGGCTCGATTCGGATTCTTTTCACGAAGTTATATCGGTAGCCGTGTCTGTTGATGAATCTGAAAATGACGGCTCAACCGGCGGAACTGAGGCTGAGCCTGAGCCGACTCAGGAATCAGCCAAGGAAGTCGAGATTGAGAAAGAGACGAGTTTTCCAGTCTCACCCACGCTTTCACAGGCGGTCACGGCATCTCCGAGTGGCGTCCCAATTCTCGGCGCACCGGTCTCGGTAACCGCCAAGCCTGATATTTCGGGGCTGCCCGCCGGCGTAGAGGTCAACAGTTACGCCTCTCCGGCCGAAATTCCGGCCAACCCAGTTTCCGTAACCCAGGCGGTCGATGTACAGCCAAATAACCTCTAATAAACGCCGGAGCATCGGTCTGCTCATCGGGTTTGTCATCCTGGTTACGGGGCTGGCCTATCTGTTTACGACCGCCTTCAATCAGCCTAGTTTTTTTGTTCCGGTGGTGATTTTTGCCGTTGTTTACGCCTTGATTTCTTACTTTGCATCGGCCCAGATAGCGATCACTATGAGCCGGGCGCGTGAAGTAGCCAAGAAGGATGCGCCCGAGCTCTACAATGTGGTTGAGAATCTGGCGATTACGGCCGGGCTCCCGACTCCGAAGATCTATATAATCGACGATCCTTCGCCTAACGCCTTTGCCACCGGGCGGGACCCCGAGCATGCAATCGTTGCAGTCACCAGCGGTATTCTTGAAATACTCGATCGTAGCGAGCTTGAGGGGGTAATAGCACACGAGATGAGTCATGTGGGGAACTACGATATCCGCTTTATGGCGATTGTGGTGGCACTCGTCGCGGTGGTGGCGGTGCTCTCCGATATGTTCTTGCGCCTATCGTTCTGGAGCAGCTTCGGCGACGAAGAAGACTCAAACTCCAACCCGGTGCTGCTGGCTGTCGGTATTGCCGGAGCTCTATTGGCACCGATCGCCGCCGCACTGACGCAGATGGCGATCTCCCGTAATCGGGAGTATCTTGCCGATGCATCGGGAGCGTTGCTAACCCGTTATCCGGAAGGCTTGGCCCGGGCGTTGGCAAAAATTGAAGCCGATCCGCGCGGCTTGGCTCATGCCAACTCGGCAACGGCCCCGCTTTATATCTCCAACCCCTTGAAGGGCAAAGGTAAGGGTATCGGACAGTCGCTGGCCAACCTCTTCAGTACTCATCCCCCCACAGCCGAGCGCATCAAGCGGCTACAAGAGATGGAGGGTCAAGTATGAGCCGGCAACAAGTTGTGAAATCGTGGAAATTAGTTAAAGCCTCGTTAGGGGACTACCGCAAACATTGGTGGGAATACTCCAGAATCGTGCTGATCGTTCAAGTTCCGCTTGGTTTGCTCGGCATTTGGCTATCGGCGGACAGTGCATTTGGAGCTTATTCCAGTCTGGCGACCATCATTATGAATATGGCGCTCATCTACACCGTGGCGCAGGTAGTACGAGGGGAGGGCCGGCCGGGCATCAAAGAAACCTTCTACGCCGGAACCACCAGATTCCTGCCGTATATATTGGTGAGCTTGGCACTGGTAGTAATTCTCATTCCCGCGTTACTGGGTCTGGCGATTTTTTCGCTGGTGACAACCACTCAGGACGGTCTGGCCGCTCCGTTGGGGCAGCAGATTCTGGGTGCGGTTATTGCATTGATTTTGTCCATTCCCAGCCTCTGGTTAGGCGTCCGGTGGCTATTCGCTCCCTATGCGGTGATGCTCGACGGACTTGACCCCATCGAGGCGATCAAAGCAAGCCGCAATCTCACGCTTGGACGCTATTGGAAGTTGCTGGGTCGCCTGTTGGCGTTAATCATAACCATTCTGGCGGTCGCTACGATCATTGCCGTTCCCAGCCTGCTGATCGGGCAAATTACCGATCTGGTAAATGGCGTACTCGCTGTCTTCCAGATAATATCGACCAGTATCGTACTGCCGCTCACTCATATATACCTCTTGAAGCTATATCGCAGTTTGCATTCGGAGCGCGCATAAATGGATCGCCAGTCGGCGAGCGCCCGGGCCGAGCGGCTCCGACGTCAGCTCAATGAATTGCGTTATCAGTACTATGTGCTGGATTCGCCGACCGTCGATGATGCGGTTTACGATTCGCTAAACGTCGAACTGCGTAACTTGGAAGCGGAATATCCGGAGGTAGTAACGCCTGATTCGCCGACCCAGCGCGTCGGTGCCAAACCGCTGGCGAAATTTGCTTCAGTCGCCCATACGCTGCCTATGCTCAGCCTTAACGATGTCTTCTCGATCGAAGAAGTTGAAGCTTGGCAAACCCGTGTTGCGAAGTTGCTCGGCGATGAGCCCAAAGAGTACTACGCCGAATTGAAGATGGACGGGCTGGCGGCTTCCGTGATCTATGAGGACGGCATGTTGGTACGCGGGTTGACGCGGGGTGACGGCCGAACCGGTGAAGACGTGACTGCCAACCTGCGTACCATTGAGGATATTCCTCTGCGGTTGCGCCAGGATCCCACCGTGCCGGAACAGGTTTACCGGGGACGGTTTGAGGTGCGGGGTGAGGTTCTGCTATACAAGTCCACCTTTGCCGCCCTCAATGAAGTTAAGGCAGCTGCCGGCGAGCCGCTGTTTGCCAACCCCCGCAATACCGCAGCCGGGTCGGTTCGTCAGCTCGACCCCAAGCTGACCGCCGCCCGCCGGTTGAACTTTCATGTCTACGGGGTGGCGTCGGAGATTGAGGGCGTTGCGACTCATGCCCATGAACACGAGCTGGCCGCCAAGCTTGGTTTTCGGGTAGAGCCGCATAGCGAGCTCCTGTATTCGCTCGCATCGATTAAGAAATTTATAGCCGGCTGGAATGAGCGCCGATTAGATTTGCCATACGGCACCGACGGGCTGGTCTTTACGGTCAATGATCGTGCCAGCTACTTGTCTTTGGGCGTGGTCGGCAAGGCACCTCGCGGCGCTGTGGCTTACAAGTATCCGGCCGAGCAGGCGACCACCACACTTCTGGATATTCAGGTATCGGTGGGGCGTACCGGCGCCGCGACGCCGTTTGCCGTATTGGAGCCGACTCTCGTCGCCGGATCGACGATCCAGATGGCGACGCTTCATAACGAAAGCGAGATCGCGCGTAAGGATATCCGAATCGGCGACACCGTTATAATTCAGAAAGCCGGCGACATCATACCCGAGGTGGTTGAACCGATAATCGCTTTGCGTGACGGGACTGAAAAACCCTTCATAATGCCCCAAAATTGCCCTGTTTGCAGCCAGCCGCTGCACAAGAAGCCATCCGAAGCCGTCTGGCGTTGCGTTAATTTTGATTGCCCGGCCCTGGAGCGCGGCCGTATTATCCACTTTGCCAGTAAGGACGCCTTCGATATCGAGGGCCTGGGCGAGAGTACCGTCGACGTTCTGCTCGACGCCGGATTGATTAAGGATATGGCAGATGTTTTCAGTTTGAAGCCGGACCAGGTAATGAGCCTCGATCGATTTGCCGATATTAGCGCCAAAAAGTTGGTCGATGCGATCGAATCCCGCAAACACGTTACCCTTGATCGTTTTATCTACGGGCTCGGCATAAGGCATGTCGGGCAGCAGACCGCCCGAGATCTGGCCAACTACTTCGGTAGTCTGGAGAGGTTCGTCGCAGCCGAACCGCACGAGTTGGATTCTGTCGCGGGGATCGGCAAAGTCGTGTCGGGCAGCGTTACGGCCTGGCTGTCATCCGAACGACATCGGGAGGTTTTACGAAAATTTGCAGAAGCCGGAGTAGTACCCGTATCCTTTGAGCGAGCTACGGGACCGCTGTCCGGACAAACCTTCGTCATTACCGGCTCACTAGAGCAGGGTAGCCGCGACGAAGTCGCCGCCAAACTCGAAGCGCTCGGAGCTACCGTGAAAGATTCCGTGACCAAAGATACGACCTATCTGGTCGTCGGCACCGATCCCGGCGCTTCCAAGATCACAAAGGCTGAGAAACTGGGGATATCCCAATTCGACGAAGAATCTGTCATTCGTTTGCTCGGAGCATCTTAGTCCCAGATCGACATGCCCGAAACATTTTACCGACTCGTTTAGCGGTTCTTTAGCTATCATTTCTGGATTCGCGTCCCCGTCAATTTGGGCGGAGCCACCTGCTCGCCCGACCGTGGTTGTACTAGCGTGATGAGCGTCCGGACGTCGATGTCAGCGGGATTTTACCGTCGCGGCGCTGTGGCTTTGGCCCCAACTGCGCATTTGATCGAGAATTGCAGATAGCGAGCGGCCCTTATCGGTCAGGCAGTACAGGGGATGAGCGGGGTAGTCGATACAGTTGCGCGTGAGCACGCCGTCATCCTCGAGTTCTTTGAGCCGTGCCGCGAGGGTACGGGGTGAGATGCCGTTCAGTGAATGCTCAAGCTCGCTGTAGCGGCGCGGCCCCTC
>JBBSBR010000032.1:0-6144 GCA_038251135.1 Candidatus Saccharimonadia bacterium
GTCCCCGACGGTACGACAAAGTCCATACCGGTGTGGCCGGCAGGTCCCCACATTGGCCCCTGTCGGCCGAATCCCGGCCCCAGCGTGTAGTGGTCGACCGGCAGAGAATAGGTGCCCGTAATTGCTGTGCTGCCAGCAGCAGAGGCGGCGCCAGTTGCCGTACCGCCTAAGCCTCCGTTGTCCGCTGTATTGTAGACGGACTCCAGGGACTGTATGGTCACGAGATCGAGTCGGCAGAGGTTGGCTTGGGACGGGGCTACGTCGGGGCAGTCGGTGACTTCAATCTTACTTACATCGATTGAGCCATCCGCCCGCTTAACGGTGGGATCCCGCTGGATGGCTGTCTGAGTGGCTTGATCCAGTACGGCGGTATTGATGTCCTGACTTAATGCCGCCTCGGTGAAGCCGTACTGATCAATTCCATACTTGTCGACAATACCCGGGTTAATTACGGTACCGGCAAACGCCGGGGGGATAGAGCGGCTGAACAGGCTTATCATTATATTGCCCAGGTTATAACTCATTGCACCCATCATGGTCGTCATCTCGCTCATTCCCATTTTGGCCGCGGTTGAGGGGCTAGATGGTAGTCTGGCAATCAAGCGCGAGGCGAGCGAAGTGGGGTTATCGGTGGAGGCAATGGCGTTCCAGACGCCGCTGCCGCTAGCCGGGTGGAGTGATGGATCGGCTGCGACGGCCGAATTCATCTCTTGAAGAGCAATGCCGGATAGCTGCTGTCCACCAATGCTCTGTGCGAAGTCATTAGCCGAGACGTCGGCGCCGGCGTCGATAGCATTGGCAGTAACATCCCCCGTGTCCGCCGCGCCGCTCACCACCGGTCCAATGACGAAAAGCATAAGTTGCGTTAAGTGTTGCGACACCCAGGTTTCAAAGTTGGTTACGCCAGGAATTAATTTAAGGAGATCGCCTAACAGACCTCCCAAAATACCGCCAAGCCAATTTACGAGGGCGCCGACGGTGTTTTTGTATGCTGCCAGAAAATAATGTCCAGGTTTACCAACCGGATTGGCGGTGTAATAGGCATCTTTGAGCGATTGTCCGAACGTAGTGCCAACAGTCTTCGAGGGGTCGATTTTTGTACCTCCGCTGCAGTTATTGGCGTAGATGCACTGTTCCGCGTTCGATTTCTCGGCGCCATCGAGTTTGCTCATCGCAACGTTAACCTCGTCGCCGCTGACAGTCTGCCCGGACTTAATTTGGTCAGAGATGGTAAGCCAGGTGGCAAATACGCTTGCATACTGCACCTTTCGGACATTCTTAATGATTGCATCGATCTTGTCGTTCCAGAGTAAGTCGTCGGCGCTGGCTGCGAATGATAGCCATCCTACGATCGGAATAGCTTTACTAGCTACCGCCTTAACGGCGGAGGCACTTAATTTTTCGCTAATGATCTTGGTTAGATCCGTGCCAACTTTTTTATCGGTTGCTTCGGTCGTAGCCTGATCAAGCCCGTCGCTGACTGCTTGTTCGGTAGTCGTGGCTGCCGGATCGGTAGCAGCGCTGCCGGATTTGGAGGTGTGACCGTCTTTGTCCGGGCAGCTTGCTGCGTCACCGGTGATACACGCGAGGTCCTCGCCGGCGGCATTTTTGTAACCGTCAGTCTCGGCGGTAGTGATGGTTTTATTGACATTAGTGTCGGCATCTTTGCCCTTCGATCCGTCAAATACCCGCCATCGATTTATACCGTAGGCGTTACGAAACCATATTCGCAAGTGGTGGCGTTTTAAGACCTGAAACCACTTGGTTTCGGCTTTAATCGTATCGTTGATGAATGTTTTAGCCTCTAAGTGGCTTAGATCCTTATCGAGAAAATTGGTCATATCATTGGTATTTGCGAAGTCTTGCGTACCCTGCGGTGTAGTTATCCTGATGGTTTTGCCGCTGACGGTACTTCTCTCAATTTTGAGGCCATACTTATTTGCTAGATCCTTTTCAAAGCTTTGTGTTCGCCAGGTTTTATAGAGATCGCCCAGTGGATTGCCGGAGGCAACGATCGCCTTATCCGTGGCGAAGGTAGAACTATTCTGCATGGCGTATTTGATGAAGACTTTCTCGGCCCGCCGTTCCATGGCGTGTTGAATGGGGTTATAGCGGTTACCTAAGACGTTCTTCATTAGTGACTCTATCTTCAGGGGCAGCAGGGCGGTGAAGGCTAAGGTGATTAAAAGAATAAGTGCACCGACGCCACCACCGATGCCCAGGCCCTTTTTGTTATTACCGGCAAAACCGGCTACTGCCTGGAGGGCACGGCCGGCGGGAGTCGATTTGGCCAGGGCTGCGCCGGCGGCACCCCCGGCACCTCCGACGCCGTCAGTCCCCGATTTGGACTTGTCGGACTTATCGGAGGCATTCGCGGGGTCATTAGCGTAATCCTCAATCTCTTTCGTGTCGGCGTCGGTCGACGGCTTTGAAGTGCTCGATGCCGCCCCAAAAGTCGGCTCGGCAAGAGTCTTGCCGAGCTCGTCGTCTTCTAGCAGAGTGGCCATTAGCGGATATCGCTCTTAGCCTGAGCGGCAGCATCGGCATCGGCTTGCTCTTTCTGGGCGGCAGCGAGTGCGGCCGGGTCGGTCGAGATGAGCTCTGATTCGGTTTGTGAGGCCAGAATGCGCATAATCACGTGGTTCAAACCGGCAAAGAACAGCCCCTCACCGACCGGGAATTGGCTCAGGCGGTTGCGCTCCTCGCTCGTGAGTCGGAAAGTATCGCCGACGATGTCGACGGCGCTCGGTGCCTGCTTGAGCAGGAGCTGGAGGCTGGAGTTGGCCACTACGGCCCGCCCCATCTTGCTCGAGAGAAAGTCTTCAACGTCCTGCGAGATGGTAGTTAGTCCGAGGTAGTACTTACGGGCCCGCTTGGCGAGACTAAAGAGAAAGTTGGCCGAGTCCTCGTACTTCATGAGCTGCCAAGCCTCGTCGATAATGAGGATACGCTTGCGGCGGTCGCTTTTGACCTTGTTCCAAATATAATTCAGGGCAATATACATGCCGACTGGGCGGAGTTCATCTTCGAGGTCGCGGATGTTAAAGACCAGGAAGGGATTGTCGAGCTTGACGTTCGACTGCTCGCTGAAGAGTCCGCTGAAGGTGCCGGTCGTGTAGCGGCGGAGGCGCTGGGCCAAGGCCGGTCCGCTGCCCGTCATGGAGGCGAGGGTATTGTAGAGGTCGTTCATGGTGGGCGGTGTGGCGCTGTGCGTGAGCGGGTCCTTGGTGATACCGGCACGGGCATAGGTGTTGATGATGGCCACGTCCAGGTCGGATTCTTCGGCGGGAGTCAGCCCGGCGGAGACGGTGGCTCCGGCGGCATTCACCGTGGCGCCGCCCATCATAAGACGCAACAGGCCGTGGAGGGTAATAATGTTGGCCTGCAACGCGTTGTCGGCCTCGTCCTGGTCGACGACGTTGGGTAGGTCGAAGGGGTTGATGCGGGTGTCGGAGGCGAGCGACAGGCGCAGGTAGCTGCCGCCGACGGCGTCGCTAAGCGTCTTGAACTCGTTTTCAGGGTCGATCACGATGATTTCGGTACCCATCATGAGGCTGCGCAGAGCCTCCAGCTTTACGGCGAAACTCTTGCCGGCGCCGGACTTGGCAAAGACCACCATGTTGGCGTTTTCGAGGCTGAAGCGGTCGAAGAGGACCAGGCCGTTATTGTGGCGGTTGAGGCCGTAGAGGATGCCCTCGTTGCGCGAGAGCTCGGCGGAGGTGAAGGGGAAGCTGGTCGACATGGCGCCAGTATTCATATTGCGCGAAATTTGGAGCTGGTCGGTAGCCTGCGGCACGGTTGAGTTGAAGGCCTGCTCCATCTGGAGGGTCGCCGGCTTGGTGTAGATGAGCGATGCGCCAAAGATGCCTTCGATCTTACGGCTGACCACGTTGAGCTCGTCCAGCGAATCGGCGTACATGGTGAGGTAGAGTCCAAAGCGGAAGAAGCGCTCCTCGCCCACCTGCAGCTTGTCGCGAAGCTCCTCGGCATCCTGAATGGCCGCTTCGAGTCCCGGGTCGCGCACTTTGCCCTTCTCCTGGTTGATCGTGTAGCTGGCTTCGAGCTGGCCGACTTTTTTGCGCAGATTCTCGAGGACGGTTCGGCTCTCGACCGGGTAGACGTATTGCGAGATCGTAATAATTTCATCCAGATTGATAATCGGCGAGAGCCAGCCGGTGAAGAGCTGCCGCGGGTAGCCGTAGACGTAGACCGTCTTGGCATAGCGCTTGCCGATGCGGATATAGCCCGACTCGACTTCGAGCGAAGGCGGCGCGATCAGGTCGCGCATGGTCACGATACCTTGACGGTAGATGAGCTCGGCTTCGCGCTGCTCGGCGGCCGCCTGGGAATTGGCCAGAGCGTTCGGATCCTGAGTTGCGGCTTTGCGCTTAAAAATTGCCATTAGAACTTCGCCCCCGGTAACGGTCCGCGCGGTGCCGGGCCCTCGCCTTTTTGAACCACCGGCGTCGTGAGCTGCGAGGCGTCGATCAGCTTCTCGTTGGTCGCGACGTCGGGGTTGTACCAGCCGTAGTAGAGATCGATTAGTTCCTGAGTACCCAGCGCGATGGCCCGGATACCGACCTGCGTGAGGCCGCTCGTCACCAGCGCCATGCGCTGGGAGAGCTCGGTCTTGTACTTCTGGTAATCCTCCTCGCTGACCGTAATGGAGGGCGTGGGTTGAAAGGCCTCCTGCAGACCGGCAATGAGGCTCACGCTGTTCTTGCCCTCCACGGGCGGGAAGTACGGTACGACGATGTAGAACTGCTTGTCCATGATGTTGACCTCTTCGATGAGGGCCCGGATGTTGGCGATGTAGTCCTCCATGAGGAAACCCAGGAGCTCGTTGGGCTGCTCGTTGCGCAGGCCGTCCAGCTTCTCCAGGTAACCGTCGAGATCGATCTTGCGGCTCTGGATGACGATCTGGATCGGGTAGTGCAGCGAGTTGATGAAATTTTGATACGAAAACTCAACGGCGTCTTTTTCCTGCGGACTCATGAGGTCGAAGTTAATGGCGCTGCCCAGCACCACGCCGCGAAGACTGCCGTCTTTCATAACGACCACACCGTCTTTGATCTCCGAAATCAGAAGACTGTTTTGGGTACTTTTGCTGGTGTGAGTACTACTTGGTTTAGCTGCCATTTTTGCGTAAAGTTACCGATTGTCCCTCAGGCAAGGGCGCCATCCGGGTTGCGGTGGCGGCCAGCTGAGAGACTGTGAGATCATCACGCTCGGTTGCTAGGTTAAGTATAGCTTGAGGGGATTGGCTTGTCACGCTTGTGCTTTGAGCCGGCTTAGCGGCTACGCCGTGCTCCTTCATTTGATCGATGGCTTCGGCCCGCACGTCGTCGCTGGCATCATTGATGAGCTGGGCCAAGTTAAGAGCCAAGGGGCTTGATTTGAGGTCAAGCATGTCGGATGCCGGCTCGTCGGCCGCTTCGCTGGCGGGAGCTACCGGCTCCACCAGACGGCCGGAGGGCATCACGATTCCCGGGGTGATGCCGTCGTGGGTAATGGCGGGGGGCTGGTTCCAGCCGCGCGAGTCGATAGTACTGGCCAATCGGTCCAGCTCGCTGCGAATCTCGGCCGGGTTGCGCTGCGACTGCTCCTCGACGACTTTGCGGGGTTCGACTTTGAAGGTATCGATTACATCTTCCTTAACCCAGAGGCGCTTGCGTGACTGTGAATAGAAACCGGCGATGGCGATGAGGGTCTGCTCGAAGTTCTGGCCGTCGCGGGAGTAGAAGGCTAGCATCAGAAAGAGCATGGTTGGAGGCGCACCGACAATGATGAGGAGCGCTAAAAATTTATTGAAAATCAGAAACGACAAGCCGGCCCAAGCTACACCGATAATGGCGTAGATGAATTGTTTGAACGTTAAGGGGCCGATGATTTTGTCTTCGGCTTCGACGTTCTGCGGTACCTTATATTGCCCCACTGCTGTACTCCTCATCTCACGGGCGAATTGCTGCGCTGCGAGATGTGCTCCTCGCTCAGCGTACCCGTAGTACGCTTCGTTCCGGTGCTCCTCACGCCTTGCACTTCATCCCGTCAGACGATGAGTAATGCGCGCAACATAATTTGCCAATGAAGATATTATCGCCTATTCCCTATCTGCTATCAAGCTAATGCTTGAGAAGATGGCAA
>JBBSBR010000033.1:0-6060 GCA_038251135.1 Candidatus Saccharimonadia bacterium
ACGGCCCGATGAGTGAAGCCGGCTCCTCAACGATTGCCTTCGTTGCCGGCAGTACAGATTGCTTCTCGGCTTCCTGTGCTGACGGCGTTTTGGCCGGCTCGTTATCCGCCGGTACCGACGCCGACTCGTCAGCTCCGATAATATTTACCCCGGCCGGCAGGCCCGTTTTATCCAGTTCCAAGGCGGCGACCGCCAGCAGATCGGGCATCGTGTGGCCGCAATTCGTACAGAAATACTCATTCTGGACGCGAATAACTTCCTTGGACTGACAGTTCGTGCAGATCATTAGGTTATATTGTACTCATCTTAGGCGTAACTTTCCAATGATGCTTATGTTTATCTGTAAAAAATGCGCTTTTCCACCCCTATCCACCGTTATTTTGTGCAATGTTACAAATTATGGGGGAGCCCCTCTAGATAATCAGCCAAATTATTTCCCGGCCAATGCCTCAGCTGCGGCTTGGACTTTGACTTCGGTTGGTGCATAGGGCACGAACAGCGTGAAAACCGTGCCTTTATTGAGATGTGATTCGAAAGTCAATTTGCATCCCAGGCGTTCCGAAAGTTTCTTCGTAATGTAGAGACCTAGGCCTGTGCCGCCGGTGGCTCGAGTCCGATAGTCCTCAGACCGATAGAACTTAGAGAAAATTTTGGGCTTATCGGAGGCCGATATGCCAATACCGGTGTCGGCCACGCTGACGTTTACGCCGCCGTCGGTCGGTACTACCGCGAGGGTGACGGTGCCGGTTTGGGTATACTTGACGGCGTTGGTTATTAAATTTTGAATCATTTCACGCAGTTCAAGTTCGCTCGTATTTACCGGCTGCATCCCGGCAGCCACATCGTGTTTGAACGCCAGCTTCTTGGCCTCGACCGACGGCGCGTAGTCACGGATAAGCTCATCGGCAAGTTCGGCGATATCAATTAATTTTCGCTCATACTTCAAGTCGGCTCGTTCGGCTCTCGACAGCGTCGTCAGATCCTTTATCAGTTCACCCAAAAACACAATGTTTTCATGGGCTTGGTTGAGCAGATCTACGGCCTTATCGTCAATATGAGCATAGCCGGGCAGGAGCGCCGTCGAGATGTTGGCCTCGGCAATCGCGAGCGGCGTGCGCAGCTCGTGCGAGGTCACTGAAATGAATTCGTCACGCTCCTCTTCCAGCGACTTTTGCTTGGTGATATCGCTAAGAATAACCATATATCCGCCGTCCGACTCGTCCCCTACGCCAAAGGTATGAACCGGGGTGGCCGCAAAGTCGAGAATCATATCCGTACCGTCGGTTGCCGGCAAACGCAGATCCTGGCGATGAATAGGGCGTTCGGACTGTGTTACTAATTGCTTAATGTCGACCGTTGCGGCCCCTGAGTCCTTCAGAGGGAGAATTTCGGCGAGCGGCTGACCGTTGATATCGCGGTTGGTATCGAGCAACGACAAGGCGGCGGCGTTGTACAGATAAACCCGGCCGTCGGCGTCAATCGCCAGCACTCCGCTCGTGAGCGAGTTGATCAAGGCGAGGAGGCGTTTACGCTCGTTTTCGAGGCGCAGAGTGAATTGATCTTCCAACGACACCTCGGCATCGCGGGCGCGAACGGCCCGCTCGGCAACCAGGCTGAAAATAATTACCATGGAAAGCATAATTATCGCCTGGAACTCGGGTTGATTGGGCTGAGGGCTTTGATTCACAAAAGCCATCGTGATCGCTATGACGACCTGCACGGCCAGTTCAAACGAAAAGCCGGCGACGCCGTACGAGGCTATGACCGAGATAATCAACAGGAAGAACAGCGGATAGTAAGGACTGGCCAGCCCCCCGCTCATCAAGACCAGGATATATACGAATATATGATCAATAACGAGCGAGTTGAGGCGGGAGGTCATAAATGACGGCTTATCGCGCGGCCAGAATGTCCGGAGCGCGTTGTAGCAAATCATGAGGAACAACGCCGTATAGACGACCGCCGAAATGACTAACGTACTCGGAAAAGTTACAAGTACCAAAACCAACACGAACCAACGAATCAGGCGCGAAGAATTTTCGTACGATTCGTCGTGGTCAAATACCGGCGGCTTCACCTCAGCTTTCATACCGATAGCATAACCGTTTTACAATGTATTGGCTAGCTCTGGGGCCGGCGGCTCCGCAACAACAAGATTGCCACTACCAAACCAAGCAGCAGTACCCCGATCACAAACGCGTCGCGTTCCGTCTGGGCCAGACTGTCGTCGGTGATCTGGTGGGCAATTCCGTCGGCTTCATTGCCCAAAATTACCTTGAGCTGAGCATCCGAAGAAGCGGGCGCCTGAAGACTGCTTGAATTTGGCGCGGTCAAACCACTACTGTCCTGCGTAGTCGATTGCAGCGGATCCAATCCGGCCGGCTGCAGCGTGGCGCCGTCGGCATTGGATCCGGCGGTACCGCCCTGCTGGCCCAGAGCTGAGTTAACGGAGGTTGAGGGGCCCAGATCGTCGGCCAAAGCGCCAAGCGGCAGCAAGGCGAGGATTAGACTTGCGAGAAAACGTACAAACATATCAACCATTTTACCGTGGACCAGCGTATACTGCCAAATCGGATTACCGAAAGCGCTTATAATCAACAAAAAAACCGCCGAGATCGGCGGTAGCATAATTATTTCAGATGGGTTACCGGGGCGGAAGGCTCTAGTGAAAGAGCTTCCCACCCCGGCTGACCGCACCCCTTTGTCAGTTGGACGAGGAAACGTCACGCCTCACTGCGCGCCCGAGGGCATCGATCGGCCGGGAGCCTTGGCGCTCGGCGCGAATCATCATGGCTGTGGGGTCTCGGCGGAAGCCAAGGTTGCGAAGGATCGCCGAGATCTTCATCGCGGGTTCCGCGAGAGCTGGCGAACCTTGATTCCCAGTCCGTGCTCGTGCTCGTGGGCACGACCGAGTGCCCAAAAGGCAACCGAGAAGGCCGCCGCGGCACTACCGACGAACGCGATGTCGAGTCCGTTGATAATCGGGCTGGGCCACATCGTACTGACGTGACTGAGCTCACCGATCAGGAACAGCGTGCCGAGAACGAGGAAGGTGTTCGCTAGACGGCGGTACCGACTCATTTAAACTCCAGGGTGTAGGGTGCGAATGAGCGGCCGGTTGGCCGATCTCAGATTATACTAGCATAAGTGCACTTGTTTGTCAATGTCGCCAAAGTCCCCGAGGGATACAAGCAAAGCTTTAAGGATCAACGGCATCCCCTGGGGGCGCGCTGCCAATCAAAAAAACGCCCCGCAAGGGCGCTTTTCGTTAGACGGTCGCTACGGCTTGGTTGCGGTGACGCTTCCGGACGTTCGGATCGAGGTAGCGCTTGCGCATCCGCAGGCTGACCGGAGTTACTTCGAGCAGTTCGTCGTTTTCGATGAAATCCAGCGCCTCTTCCAGTGTCAGCTCGGTGAACGGCGTGAGCTGGGTAGTCATGTCGGTCGATGACGCCCGCACGTTGGTAAGTTTCTTTTCCTTGGTAACGTTGATCTCCATATCGTCGCCGCGGCGGTTAATGCCGATGATCATGCCGCCGTAAACCTTGGTGGCGGGGCCGATGAGGGCGGTTCCCCGCTCCTCGACCGTCTTGAGGCTATAGGTCGTAGCTGCGCCGGTCTCGGCCGAGAGCAGCACGCCGTTGCGCAATTGCTGCAACGGGGTGCCCAGAGGCTCGTAGCCGGTCAGCAGACTGTTCACAATGGCGGTACCCTTGGTCTGAGTCAGCAATATGTTGCGCAGGCCGAGGAGAGCTCGCGTCGGCAAAGTAAATATAAGACGGGTTGTCGCCTTGGTAGTCGGCTCCATCGTCACCAGGTTGCCGCGGCGACGTCCAAGCTCACTGGTAACGGCGCCCACGTACTCTTCGGGGACCTCGACGGTGAGTTCTTCGATCGGCTCCATAGTTTTGCCGTTTTCTTCCTTGGTAACCACCTGAGGACGGCCGACTTCGAGCTCAAATCCTTCACGGCGCAGCGTCTCGATAAGTACGGAGAGGTGCAGTTCACCGCGTCCGCTCACGAGGAAGTCCGAACCGCGGTCGACGACGCGTAAGCCGACGTTTGTCTCGAGCTCACGCTCCAAACGGGCTCCGATCTGGCGGCTGGTCGTGGACTTACCTTCCTTGCCGGCGAACGGCGAGGTGTTCGGGCCCATCTGGATCTGAAGCGTCGGCGGCTCAATTTCCATCACCGGAAGAGCCTCCGGCTGCTCGAGCGAGGCTACGGTACCGCCGATGTTGGCGGCGTTGATGCCGGTAATCCAGACAATGTCGCCGGCGATGGCTTCGGGAACTTCGATGCGCTCGAGTCCGACGGCCGTAAAGAGACGGTCGGTCTTGGTGTTGGACACGGTTCCGTCACGGTCGATGTAGGCAAGCTGCTGCCCGGCCTTGACCGTACCGCGCTGAATACGGCCGATCGAGTACTTACCCTGATAGGTGTCCCACGACAATGAGGTTACGAGCATCTGGAAGGGGCCGTTGATGTCGGCCGTAGGAGCTGGTATTTCATTGGTAATAGCGTCGAAAATTACGGTCAAATCACCGTCGGCGGCCTTCTCGGCCTCGCTGGGCTCATGATCCCAAGCTTTGCCTTCACGTCCGATGGCGTAGTAAACCGGGAATTCAAGCTGGTGGTCGGATACGGCAAGATCGAGGAACAAGTGCTCGACTTCCTCAATAACTTCCTTGGTACGGGCATCGCGCTTGTCGACCTTGTTTACGACCACGACCGGCTGAAGGCCAAGCGCCAGAGCCCGCGAAAGCACGAATTTGGTCTGGGGCATCGGACCCTCTTGCGCATCGACGATCAGGAGACAACCGTCGGCCATATTGAGCGTACGCTCAACTTCACCGGAGAAGTCGGCGTGACCGGGGGTATCAATAATGTTGATCTTGTAGCCGTTGTGCTCAACCGCAATCGTCTTGGCAGAGATCGTAATTCCGCGCTCGCGCTCAAGGTCGCCGGTGTCCAGAATAGCCGTTTGCTGCATTTCGGCCTGATTATCACGGAAAGCGTGGGATTGCTTGAGCAGTCCGTCCACCAAAGTAGTCTTGCCGTGGTCGACGTGGGCGATTATGGCAACGTTGCGGATTTTTGAGGTCTCGATCATGATTTTCCTTTAATTCCAAATCCGTGCGCTGGCGGATTCGCTCAAATTAAAGCGCCCCAGGGTGTTGGACGCCGAGGGCGCAATTAATATTTCCTATATTGTAACACGAAAACGCTTCACTGTCACTGGTGTTTTATGACCTTGGGGTAGGCTAGCGCTTCTTCGGCGGAACGGTGGCAATATGAGCTTCATCAAGCGCCTTATCGCTAACCGTACTCGGCGCTCCGGTGAGCGGATCTCGGGCATCGCCGGTCTTGGGGAAAGCCATGACTTCACGGATATTGGGCTCTTTGGCGAGAAGCATTATGAGCCGATCGAGCCCGTAGGCCAGCCCCCCGTGGGGTGGTGCGCCGTATTTGAAGGCCTCTATCATATGGCCGAAGCGAGTCTCGATCTCGTGTTTGCCGAGGCCCAGCAATTCAAAGACTTCACTTTGCAGCCCGGCGTCGTGAATCCGGATCGAACCGCCACCGACCTCATAACCGTTCAGGACGATATCGTAGGCGTCGGCGCGCACGTCCATGGGCTTGGTCTTGAGGTTGGCAAAATCCTCGACCTTCGGAGCCGTAAAGGGGTGGTGAACCGCATCGACCTTGCTCGACTCGTTATTGATCTCAAACATCGGAAAGTCGGTAATCCAAACAAACGCCAGCTCATCCGGGTTGGCCTTGTCTTTGCGTAAATCCGGCTTATCAGAGCCATATTTCTCCATCGTTTCGGCATACGTCAGCCGCGGAAAGGGCGTGGCGGTAATATGCTTGTCGGGGAAGTATTTCTCAACCAGCGCGATCAACATGGCTTCATTAAGCTGCAGAACGTCAGCCTGCTCAACAAATGACATTTCGAGGTCCAGCTGGGTAAATTCAGGCTGACGGTCGCCGCGCTGGTCTTCATCCCGCAGGCACCGCGCAATCTGAAAGTATTTGCCGACACCGCCCACCATCAGA
>JBBSBR010000034.1:0-5859 GCA_038251135.1 Candidatus Saccharimonadia bacterium
AAGTCCAGCGGTACGACCCCCACCAAGATTACGAGGAGGCCGATTATCAGCGCCTTGCGCATCACCAGGGGATGCTGGTGAAAGACCAGCTCGACCGTTTCGCCTTCACGTTGTCCTTGGAATTGCGGTTCATTGGCTGATGTTTTAGTACTCATGCTTAGATTGTACCACTACGGCGTTTTAACCCCCTGCGCGCTAATTGTGACCAAACTGGTATATAATCGCTAGGTTCCGTATCCGCCTCAGTAGCTCAGTGGATAGAGCGTCTCCGTCCTAAGGAGAGCGTCGGGGGTTCGATTCCCTCCTGGGGCACCAGAGCCATCTTATGACAATGTCATATGATGGCTCTGTATTTTTCCAGGGGGAATCGAACCGGCACCGGATCGGCAAATCCCAATTCGGATAAATCAATCAGATATTGACGGGTTTAGAATAAGTTATTTCTGGCGCTTGGTCTGCGTAAAGTGCTCGTGCGCCGTCTGGTACTCAAATATTTCGCTGTCCTTAAACCAGTGCTCTATTTCGAGCTTAGCCTCGGCCTCGTCACCGGAGGCGTGGATTAAGTTGGGAATGCCAATTTGCTGGGCGTCGCCGTGAGCATAGCTCATGTGGGCGTAATCGCCGCGAATTGTTCCCGGCGAGGCCGACTTGGGCTCAGTAGGGCCAACCATCTTACGAACGAGCGAGACGGCCTCGATCCCCTCGAGGACGGCGGCGATCACCGGCCCCTGCTGCATGAGCTTAAGCGTATCGTCAAAGACACGCTGTCCGCGGCGGCTAATAACACCGCCGATAGTCTCATAGTGATGATGGAAGTGGTCTTTGTCCGGCGAGAGCATCTTCATGCCGACGATCTTGAGGCCGACCTTCTCAAAGCGAGCCAGTATCTCCCCTACTACTGCGCGTTGTACCGCATCCGGCTTAAAGATTATGAGAGTTCGCTCCATGCTTACTTCCTTCCCTTAATTTCAGCCTCAAAATGTTTCGTGGCGGCCTCCGGCTCGGGCGTGATGATGGCAAACCGGAGTCGATCCGTGCTCAAGATGTCTTTCGCTACCCGCTGCACGTCGGCGATCGTGACCTTGTCGATCTCAGCCAGGGTTTCGTCAATGGTCTGCACTTTGCCCAGCAGCATCAAGTGGCCGCCAAGGCGGTCGGCTACCGAACTGTTGCTCTCGAGGCTCATCTCCAGTCCGGCTCGCAGCTGCTGCTTGGCTTTGGCAAGCTCCGACTCGCTCACCGGCTCATTTTGTATGATCTCAAGTTCGTGAAGCACCGAGGTGACGGCCTGGTCGATCTTGTCGAGGTTCACACCGGCGTAAGCGTGGAAAATACCCGTATCGACATAATTATTAATATCGCAATAGACCGTGTAGGCCAGACCCTGACGCTCCCGCACATTCATAAACAGACGCGAGCTCATACCGCGGCCCAAAATCGCCGACATCACCTTGCTCGCCATATCGTCGGCGTGCTCGTAATTGTAGGCGCGCGAGGCGACGATGAAGTGAGCCTGAGCCGTCTCCTTGGCGTGGCCCAAGCTTAGCTGCTCAGCCGGTTTGTCGCCGACTTCCTGGAAAGCCTTCTGCTCTACCGGCTCCATCGTCCCGAGGGCGGCCGTTACCTGCCTCACAACCTCGTCGTGGTCAACCCTCCCGGCAACGGCCACGGTCATATTGTTTGGTCGGTAATGCTCTTTCTGGAAGGCTGCGACTTCCTCGGCAGAAACGGTCCGAATCACCTCTTCCGGTCCAATAATATCGCGGCCGAGGGGATTTTCGGGAAAGATAAGACCAGGCACGAGCGTCATGACGTAACGCGACGGATCATCGCGGTACACGTTCATCTCTTCAATTATGACTCCCCTCTCGCGCTCGAGTTCGTCTGCCTCGATCAGCGGGTTGCGCATCATGTCGCAGAGAATATCCAGCGCCAATTCGCCGTGGCGGGCCGGAACCTTGATATAGAAACATGTCAGGTCTTCCGAGGTGTAGGCATTATTGTAGCCCCCGACCGCATCGACGGCCTCGGCTATCGCCTGAGCTGACGGATATTTGGCGGAACCTTTGAAGAGCAGGTGCTCCAGAAAGTGTGACACGCCGCCGTTAACGGTAAAATCCTCGTAGCGGCTGCCGATACCGACGACAAAATTGACCGTCAGGCTCCGGGCATCGGCTAAATCGGCCGTTAAAATTTTGAGGCCGTTAGGCAGCGTCGTCTGTTGGATAGTCACGGGTATGTTGCTCCTGATGTTTCAGATAAGTTGGTATTAACGAGTTTGGCGGACGGGGCGGCGTTTACGCGCCCAATGACGCCTACTATACCAGATTACGGCAGCCGCAACGAGAGTCAGGATCACCAGCGCGCCCATTCCGCTAAAGGCCTGCTCAATAGCCGCCAGATGGCCGCCGGCGAGATACCCCAGCCCAACCAACACCGCCGCCCACAGAAATGATCCGAGGACGGCGAGGGGCAGGAAGTAACGGAATTTCATCTTCTCCAAACCCGCCGGGTAGCCCATGTAGCCGTGCACCCCGGGCAGACACAAGCCGATAAATACGATTCGCCCGCCATGCTTCTTGAACAGTTTCTGGGCAGATAGGATGTGGTGTCTGCGGATCAAAAAGTACCTGCCGTACCGCTCGAGCAGTGGCAGACCGTCATGGCGCGCGAGCCAGTACGACAACGTAAGGCCGATAACTTGCGCTGTCACAGCCACAATCATAACCAAACCCAAGTCGAGCGTGCCGTTCTTAGCAGCGATCCCCGCCAATGGCAGGGTAACTTCCGAAGCTATCGGAATCCCCATGCAGTTGACCACCAGCGTTACGAAGAGTCCCAGATAGCCGTAATGCTCGACTAATGAGGCTGCCCACACACCAAGCGTCTGCATTATTCGGTATCGCTCTCGTGCGGCTTAACGGGCCGCGTTACATGCCAGACGTGCCAGACGATATAAACGACGAGCAGGGCGATGATGACCAGCGAGAAGTCCTTGCCGATCTTGTCGATCACTTCCAAATTATTCTGAAGCAGAACCCCCAAACCCATCAACATGAGCGTCCAGAAGGCCGAACCGATGGCGGTAAAGATCAAAAACGTTGGAACAGGCATCTCGGCAATTCCCGCGGGATAAGCGATGAACCCGCGGATAATCGGGATACACCTGCCCACCATCACCAACCAGCGGCCGTATTTGGCAAAGGCGGAGTGGGTACGCTTAAGATCCCGTTGCGAGATCAATACGTATCGGCCGTACTTCTCCAGAAACGGCTCCCCCGCGTAGCGGCCGATATAGTAACCCGCAAGCCCTCCCAGAACCTGACCAAATACGGCCACGACAAAAACCACCGCCAGCGAAAACCGACCCTGCAACGCCAGTGCCGTCGCTAACGGCACCAGGACTTCAGACGGTATTGGGATACCGAAACTATCTATAAACAGTCCCAGAAACAAACCCGTATAGCCGAGATTTGAGATCAGATTTAGTGCGATTTCGGTTAGGTTCATTTGTTTCCAGCTTCCAAGATTATGCGACGGCCTGAGGACGTTATGGGCATATGTACGGTAAAACTCCGAGCCAACCCCAAAATAGTTACTTCGAGCAACTGCATAACCGTTATTATACCCGACTTACGCAAAAATCGCAGTTCTATAGGCAGAGAGCGAGGTATGCATAGTTTTGCTGTCAAATTAGTCGATCGCTGCGCAGACGCTTGAATTGCTTGCTTACGCGCATTCTTTTGCTCTCATTTCTGACATTCCTCGGGCTTCAGAACAAGTATAGCTTGGCTGACCATACGCTGCGGGGAACAAATTGACTATTTCCTCAGGTCAAGCTGGTGCTGCAGTGCCCGGGCTCGAATACCGGCCGGGTAATACGCGAGCGCCTGAGTCGCCGCCGCCTGAGCTTTGGCCAAATCACCCCGGGCAAGGTAGTAGTTGCCAATGAGCGCCGAGAGATCCGCGAGATTCGGTTTCACGGTCGTGTCGACCGATCGATTGTCGGTAACCCCGGGTGGGTATTTGGCTACCATGGACTGCGCCGTCGCCACCGCTCGGGCGTCCTCCCCCATCGCCAACTGAGCGTAGGCGAGGTCGAGCGCATATTCCGGATGGTCGTTGGAATCGAGCTTAAGCGCCATCTCAAACGCCCGAACCGCTTCGGGGTACCTTTTCTCCAAAGCCAAGATGCGGCCCTCCAGCTGATGATGCTGACCATCGCGGGGGTCTTGGCGTTGGGCGGATCTGGCCAACATTAGAGCTACGTCCGTTTCGGCCGACTGCGACTGGGCAGTGCTGCCGGAAGCTGCGACTGCGTAATGATTGATCCCCTCCGCACTAAGCCAATCCGGATTGTAAACCAGACCGCTCGTTGAGCGCCCGAAATAGTCGGCAGCCGTCGGATAGTCGTTATCGGCCTGAGCTGCAGCCGCGCGCACCGCCCAGCCGTCAGCCAGATAAAAGCTAATGATCGGCACCATTACGATAACGCTGGCAAACGGCAACCTCCAACTGAAATTCGACCACGAACGATATGATTGGGTATAAATCAAACCTAGCATAACTGCCACAAGAACGAGTATCGAGGGATATTGAGCGTCAATATCGAGACCCATGTGCAACAGCAAGGCCGCCGCACCGAAAACCAGCACCAAGTTATCAGGGGCCTCCGTGATGCCGCGCAGCAGACCCAGCGGCAGACTTACCAGCAGCCCAACCAAAAGCACGAATCCGATAATTCCAAGCTCCGGCAAAGTTTGTGCATAAATATTGTGTGCAGAAGACGATGCGTTAAGCGGACTGGTCTGAAAAGCCGGGTGCGCGTCGGCGTAAGTCCCCGCGCCGGTTCCGGCCAGGGGTGCAGTCAGCCAAATCTTGTAGGCGGCTATAAGGTAAGAAACGCGGTCGTTACCGCTCTGCGATTCACCCTTAGCAACCTCCGCGAAGCGTCCGCCGGGTGCCGAAACGATGCCATGCGGCTGCAAGTAATGACGCAGTTGAACCGCCCCGGATGTCAGTATAATTGTACCAATTACTATGAACACTAAAATTATCCAATCTGCTTTCTTAGGCTTTGCGGCAGCGAGATAGCCCGCTGTTATGATCACCAGGACAAAGCTTGACGCGCGCGAGTCCGCCAGCAGGAAACTTGCCGTATACAGCACTGAGAGCGGTCCCCAATACCGCCAGTTCGACTTGAGCGTTCGATGGACGGCAATGAGGATCGCGGGCATCAGGTAGGCAGCGGCCGGATTTGCCCAGTAAAACGAGCCTGTCAGACGCTCATAGCCGCCGGTAAAATAGAGCCACAGGGCATAGACGCAAAACATCAGGGCTGAAGCCAAATAAAGGCGAATTACAGCCTCCCGGCCGGTGGGGATACCGGCGATAGTATAAGCCAGACGAAATGCCAGGCCCGCGAGAAAGAGCGGTATGAGCCACATGACGGTCGAGAAACGGTTTACCGACCAGGCCAGCGACAGTATCCCCCACCCGACGAATGCCAAATAATACCAGCTCAAGGGGCCGCCGCGGAAATTACGAACGGCCGGTTGGCGCCAGAGCATCAGGCTCCCAAGCAGCATTGCCATGCCGCTGAGCAGCAAGGCCAGCGGCAGTTGTCCGCCCGAGAGCCACGGGGCGGCAGCCACGGCCACGCATATCGCGACGAGCCACATGACTTGCGGCCGAAGTGAATTTTGGATGATTTCCATGGTGCTAAGTGTAGCAGAACCGAGATTGGTATCGGAGTGTGATCGAATGAAGCCTGATGCAGTTTGTACAAATTATATTTGCGTCCGGAAAGACCGTCAGTTTGGCGATGACCGATAGACTGCAACGATACATTTTTGTTAC
>JBBSBR010000035.1:0-4834 GCA_038251135.1 Candidatus Saccharimonadia bacterium
ATCAACTCGATCGGGGCGAAGATCAGGAAGGAAAAGCCGGCCAGGATGACCGGATTCAAATGCTTAACACGGCCAATTCCGGCCACTGGTACTCACCGCCTTCAATGGATGAGAGAGAAGTTGAAGTGCCGGGTTATTATAGGCTAATTTGAGGGATATTACCAGTCTAGCCGAGGCTGACGCGGGTGACGGCAAAGATGAGCGCCGTACCTAGAATCGTTAGCATCAGGGTGATTCGAGAGGGATGCCCGGATTGAGCTTCAGGCAAGATGTCGGAAGCACCGATATAGAGTAAAAAGCCTGCGAAGAAGCCTAGATAAATCAGCAGTTGGGTTTCAGAGAGCGTAAACAGCAGGGTCGAAGCCGCTCCCAGAATCGGCGCAATGGCGTCGACTAATAGCAGCATGAACGCTTTCCTGGGGGTATTTTTGTGCGCAAGCATCAGGCTGACGGTGTTGAGGCCGTCAGAGAAGTCGTGGGCAATGACCGCAAACGCCACCGCAATTCCGACGCCGGTGCTGACCTGAAAGGCCAACCCGATGCCCACCCCGTCAAAGAACGAGTGGGCCGACAGCGCCAGTGCCGAAACGAGCCCGACTTCCGGATGCTTGTGATCCGGGTTGTATTCACCCTCGTGGGCACTGTGAATGATCGTCAGTTTCTCGATCACGTGAAAGGTCAGGAAGCCGACAACGAGAGCCAGCATCGGCCAGGTCACGTCGCTCTTGGTTTCGGTGAGAATGCGAAAGATCTCGGGCAGCAGATCGAAGGCCACAACTCCCAACAGGACGCCGGCGGTAAAGCCTAGTATCCGGTGCAGGCGGTCGCGATTTCCGAGGGCGAAGAGTCCGCCGAGCATAGTCGAAACGAAGGTCGTGAAGGCAAAAACGTACAGCAACATGATCGTATCTTAGGATAAATACGGTATAAATTGCAACATATTCGCAATTTCGGCGTATAATTGCGAATATGCGTGAACGACTCAAGATCCAGCTTAAACTGGCCGGCTACAGCCTCACCGGACCGCGGCAGGCGGTCTTTGCGGCGATGGCGGATCAGGCGCTCTCCATGAGCGAACTTCAAGCCAAACTGCAAGGTAGCCTGGATCGTGCCAGTCTCTACCGCACGTTGTTGCTGTTCGACCGGCTTCAGATCATCCAGATTGTCGGGCAGGGCAAAAATCGCCGCTTTGAGTTGAGCGATCACTATAACGTGCACCATCACCACCTGAACTGCACCCGTTGCGGCCGCGTCGAAACCATCGAGGCACCCGCAATTGAACGTGAGATTGCGGTCTTGGTGCGCAAGTACGGCTTTGCGCCGGCCAGCCACCAGCTGGAACTCACCGGAGTCTGCCGGGAGTGCTCGCAAAGTTCTACAATTGATTCATTTTGAGTTAAAATAACCATAGATGAAACGCTTACGTCTGATGATGGTGGGATTGGCGGCCGCAATAATGCTGCCTTCGGTCGTTTTGGCTCAGCAAACGACATCCAAGGCGACGATCCCGAACCGTTGCCAGCGTTTTGATGTGGCGATCGACCTGAGGGCTTCAAGTGTCGACTCCTTGCGCAAGGCCCGAGCCGATACCGCCTCGCGCATCGACGCGCGCCTGACCGGCTTGCTGGGGCGCCTCACTGTACGCGGGCTTGACCCTGCGAAAATTAAGGCCGATCAAGCCGAGTTTGATCGCCGGGCCGCGCTGGTAGATCGCGATTACGACGACTTGGCAACCGCCGTCAGGTCGGCCAAGGGCGCTTGTGCCGCCGCCGGATCGCTCCAGCCCGCCCGCGATAAGCTCGCCGTTCTAACGAGCGATCTGCACGACTTGCAGAATTGGCTCGGCGTTATCCTGCGAGTCGATATCTTGAGTCTCAAGGCGGGAGGCCGGTCATGACGGCTGCTGGTGAACCGACCAAACCCAAGCAGGGTGCCGCGAGCCACCCGCATCCTTCGAGCCACAATCGGGCGGTCGTCGCGCCGCACCATGAGACGACACACGCGCGCCATTCGCATCGCCAGTTGCACGCCCATCACCCGGGTATGGCTTATCTGGCCGCGGCGGCGATGACCGCTCTCGGCATCTTGCTTCTGGTTGCCTTCAAACCGGCCCCATCGGCGGTCCTTCAGGTACCCGCGGGCAGTATTTCCGAAGATGTCGCCAAGCTTATGCCGGCCCTCGAGCCGGACCTAGAAGGTTATGCGGACCCCGGAATTTCCTCGGCTCAACTCGATGAGGCAACGCTCGGGCAGTAGGCTTGGTTTAGGGGTTTAGATCCAGCGTCGACCCGGCGTACGGGCCTTTGCCGAAACTCACATTGGAGACCATCCACGCATTGCCGTTTTTCTCCAGTTGCACGGTGGCGTTCATGGTTTCGGCGCCGGTTCCGATATTGACGCCGATGTTTGCGCTTTGGCGCCCGTCCGACGTCTTGGTTTTTTGGTCGACTACGGCAATCTTGCCGTTGGTGAGCGTGGCGTTCTGAGCAGTAAGTATCTTGGTAAAATCGGATTGATTCACGGCCTGTTTGAAGCTTAGGGCCGTTAGGGCATAGGCGGTTTTGGGATCGTTGTTTTGGACTGCCGTAACGAAACTTACGGCCGCTTCGGTCGGACCCTTCGAGGCGTGGGTCGCCAGCAGATAGATCGTGCCTATAATGATGGATATTCCAACCAGGAGTATCGTAATCGTAAGCATGATCGCCTTTAGGGCCGATATCCGCGGCTCGGATATAGCATTTTCGGAGGCTGGTAGCTGACTGCTTGGAGCCGCCTTCTTGATTTGATTAAATCTGGCCATTGATCTGATTGTAGCATGAGCATATGCGGTTTAAAGTTAATCCCCCTCTGCGGCAAAGAGGGGGGAGTGGGCTCAGACAACCAGCCTGAGTCGGGCAGGATCCGCCTGGGCGGCTTCGTCGACCAGTGCCAACAGGATATCGGGATCCGCAAAGATCCTAAGCTGAAGAGCGTATGGGATCAGAATCACCCGGATGTGGTGAATCCGGACCGCATGGCTGATCTTGGTGCTCTTTCGGGCCAGGTATTCTTCCGGCGATATGACGTGCTTCCTTCTGATGCTGTGGCGATCAGCCTCTGTGAGCTCCAGATACACCGGTTCCGCGAGACTTCGCCCGGGTATCGAGACGAGCTTGATGTCGGGCGTAAACGCCCGGTCTGCTCCGCCCTTAACAATCGGTGGCAGACCGTGGAAGGTGACCGACTCCCACTCATAGAGCCAACCCAGGCGGTTCAGAAAGTCAGCGAAGACCTGTTCGCCATTGTCGGTACGGGGGTGAGGGTGGGGATTATCGGCCGTCAGAACGACCATCCCAGGCGACTGGCTGGTCATTCGAGCTCCTTAGGCTGCGACGATGGATGGTGCCGAAGCGGATGCGCTGCGACAAGGTGCCAAGGGATGATTTTGGCACCCCTCTGCCACTCATTATCGTCTAAGCATAAGCGTATTACAACAAAAAAATCCCTAAAAAGGAAAATCCCCAAGCCGTAAGCTCAGGGAAGGGTAGGCGAAGCTTGGTCTCTCGGTTGACCTTGCTTCACCGTTTGCGTTTGCCGTTCGGCCTCTCGTAAAGTGCTCCTTGCGGTGACACCTTTTGAGAATCCGTGGCGCGGTGCCCGATGCGTTGCCACACCGACCGCTTCTCCCGTTCGACTTTTGGGGCCGATTTGGACACTGGGTCAACTTCGCTCCGAAGAGCTTAGTATTCCCACCGAGAACTACTTCCTGCGCTGGCAGTAGTTGATCTTCAGAGGGTTTCCGGGCAAGCCCGAAGCGACTCCAAGGACTACTCCAGCTTGTTCGCTCGTACCGGTTCACTCCAGGCGTAGTCGGGCGTTTAGTCCCTTCCAGCGAAGTGAGCGGTCGTAGCATGGACCTGACTGCTCGGATCCGGCGAGGACGAGCAGTTGTGTAGCAGCCCGGAAATAGAGGGGCTGAGCAGAGTCAATCGATCGGTATCAGCTTTCGCTTCAACTATTTCGATCTATCCGCTATCCATTCGGGAGCTCCGGGAGGAGCGCCGGCTCTGATGAGGAGCCAGTTATTCCCGACCTGGAAAGGCGTTTTGCTTCGCCTCTTCAGGACGCCCAGAACTTCGACCGTTCGTTGGGCAGACACGGAGTATTTGCCGGCGGCTTGGTTTCGCAGCGGAACTTGCGTTCCACGCGTCGACAGCTACCTACATCATCCACATCTGCAACGTGACGGTACCGTTCTGAGCATTCGACCCGGCACTCCGTGATCACCGCTGCCTCTAATTAGACGCAGCGACGAAATTTGGCGTACGGGCCGAAGTATGAAAGTTGCAAGGTGCGTGCCGTGGGGTACGAGAAGTATCTTACCCTTTGGTGTTGACCCAATGTACCACATGGAATTCCAAATGCAAAGACTTTATTTCGCAATATTTCTGTGACTCATACGTTGAATATCTTATTTATACAGAATTTATCGGGCCAATTCCCTTAATGCTATCTGGTGTAATGCTTATGCTTTAGCATAAGCATTATTGGTTCATGATACTCTGTGGATAAATGTATTCCGGTAACGTATAATCAGGTGTTTAGGGGGTCTCGGTCATTGGTCGACTTTGCTTCGTGGCACGCAAAGCCGCGCTCTTCGAATCTCATTCAGCAAAGTTTACACAAAGAAAAAACCCCACGCACGGTGAGGATTTTTCTTTGGTAGCGGGGGTAGGATTCGAACCTACGACCTCCGGGTTATGAGCCCGACGAGCTGCCACTGCTCTACCCCGCGATATGTATTTGTAACTCCACGGACGCAAGTGATTGTAGCAGTTTTGAACTCAAGAGTCAA
>JBBSBR010000036.1:0-4764 GCA_038251135.1 Candidatus Saccharimonadia bacterium
ACGATTTTGGTTTTGGCATGGGTTGAGACATGACCCCAGATACCGGTTGCCTGAAGTACGAGCATCAGAGCCAGCGCCAGATGATTCATAGGGCCCGACCGTCAACGACAGCCGTCGCGCCGACTTCAAGGCTGCCAAGCACGTAGGGTCCGAACCCGCTTCGGTGAAGGTTGACGACCCGGTATCCAAGCGCCTCAAAGGTCCGTCTGACCTGGCGATTGCGGCCTTCATGCAGGCTCACCACGAGCCGCTTGCCGTCCAGCTGTTCGATCGCCAGCCGGCTCAAGCCATCTTCGAGTGCGATGCCGTTTTGCAGGATTTCTGCGTCTGCCTGGGCGAACTGGCGATTGAGAGTAACCTCATAGGTTTTTTGTTTTTCAAAGCTGGGATGGGTCGCGCGTTGGGCAAATTGACCGTCGTTGGTGAGCAGCAAGAGACCGCTCGAGTCCTTATCCAGCCGTCCGACAGCGATTAGCTGACGGTACTCAGGCGGCAGAATATCGTAGACGGTTTGCGATGAATCCTGATGAGCTCGGCTCACCACGACGCCGACCGGCTTATGCAACATTACGTAAATATGATCCGCCGGTAGCCGGAGCGGGGCGCCGTCGAGCGTTACCGTATCGTCCGTTTGGACGGACTGGCCAAGAATTCCCGGCTGGCCGTTCACGTTCACCCGTTCTGTCGCAATGGCCTCATCTGCACTGCGCCGTGAGAGTTCGCTGGCAGCGGCAATGTATTTATTCAGCCTCATGCGCTGTCGTCCCCGTCGATCGGGGGCAATTCAGATAGATTCGACAAGCCAAATTGCTGCAAGAATTCGTGGCTCACAGCGTAGAGAGCGGGTTTGCCCGGTTCTTTCGAGGTTCCGGCTGCGTGGATCAGGCCTCGCTGGAGGAGATTCTTGAGCATCGTCTCGGACGATACTCCGCGCACCTCCTCGATCGCCAGTTTGGTGATCGGACCACGGTAGGCAATGATCGCCAAGGTTTCCAGGGCGGCACGGGACAGGTCATTTCTGGTTTCGCTGATCATAAACTTTTTCACGACCGGTGCAAATTCAGGTGCAGTCACTAATCGGTAGGCGCCTTCGTGTTCGACGACGGCCAAACCGGTCCCTTTGAGCTTTAACTTGAGCTCGTTTAGGCTCGAGCGCACATCATCGGCGGTCGAATCGACCGCTGCCGCCAGCTCGTTGAAATGGAGCGGCTCGGTCGCGACAAACAGTATCGCTTGAAGTGAATAGGCAAGTTCAGGCATTGACGGCCTCAATCACGATCGGATCAAACTGAGTCTGCTGAACAACGCGAACGGCGTGAGACTTGATGAGTTCGAGGAGCGCCAGGAAAGTTACGATAATCGCAATGCGCAGCTTGGTCTCGATGAGAAGGGTTTCCAGTTCAAACGACCCGGATTTGAGCCGGTCGGTGATACGTTTGGTAACTTCGGCTTGAGATAAATGCGCCGGAATATTGCCGCGCGGGCTGATCGGTTCGGCCCGGCGCACGGCCCGGGCAAAGGCCTCCTGCAGTTTACCCAGTTCAATGTTCGGCATCGGCAGCTCGGAGACATCGAGTTTGGTTACGCTTTGCCGCTGCCATGTCCGATGCTGGGAGTTACGGGCAAGCGTGGCGGCTGCAAGTTGGTAATGACGATATTCTTCAAGTTCAATATTGAGTTGGTTAAGCTCCTCGGCCTGTTCATCGGATCCGGCCTGAGGCAAGAGGGCTAGGCTTTTGATATGGATGAGCCGGCAACCCAGCTGGAGAAATTCACTAAGCTCTTCCGGATTGTGGGAATTAAGCCTGCGGATTCGATCCAGATAGGCTTGCGTAAGCATAGTAATGGAGATTGACGTAACCTCCATTTGGCCACCCTCAACCAGCTCGAGGAGTAACCCGAGCGGGCCTTCGAAGGATTCAACTGCTACCGATACCGTCATTAAATCTATTGTATCAAGCCGTTTACCCTTATGCTATGTGGCCCAAGGGCGGTCAGAGCTCAAGGACGGCGTTATTTGGAGTCGTCGGGTTTGTCCCCTGCAGCGAAGAAAACCCCCATGCAAGCAGAAGACCGGTCGCAACGGCTACGATCGCCAGAAGGACCAGCGCGATGAGCGCCGTTAATCGACCCGATGATATATCCGGCAAATCGGCCTGCTCATCGTTTCGGTCGTCGTAATAGGTTACGTGCGGCAGGGCGGAATCGGTGTACGGAATTGATTCAAAGAAATCCTGATTCGGTTCCGGGTCGGAATCGGGTCGACGGTTAGAAGCTGCCATAATACCTCCTTATGCACACATTTTGCATAAGTAATACTAGGTATACGGCTATAGCGAATCAACGGCATAAATCACAAAAGCCGAGCCAATAAAATTGCCAGGCTTAGACGCCGAGTTGGGCTTTGGCGGCGTTAACAACGTCTTCGAGAGTGACCTGAGACTTGATCAGGTATTGATTGACGCCTAGGCTTTCGCCGCGCTGCTTGTCGGTGTCTTGGCTGAGAGCCGTCATCATGATGACTTTGGTGTCTTTGGTTTCCGGTGTGGAGCGCAGAATATCCAGCACGTCAAAACCGGAAATCTTCGGCATCATAACATCAAGGATTATCAGGTCCGGTCGCTCACGGACGGCCGTGGCTAGCGCTTCTTCTCCGTCACTGGCAGTAATGACATCGTAGGCTTCGGCGCCAAAACGGGCCGAGTAAATTTCGCGTAAATTAGTGTCGTCTTCGACGAGGAGAATCTTTGCCATAAGTGCTTTAAAGTATATCCGTTTAAGTACTATGAATGCAAGGCGCTTAGGTGATTTTCCGATCGGCCGGGGTTTCCGGCGGCCGGTCGGCCGGTAACGGCATCGGAATAGGCTGCGGGGCTATTGCCGGTCCCGAGTCGGGAGTTTGCGGCTGGATGACCGTGCCGGCCGAGGCGGCTTGAGGTGCAGCGTTGGGCGACGCCGCCGGGCTTGTGTTTTGCTGCTGGTAGCGTCTGGCTTCTTCGCTTGAGAGGCGCGGCAGCATAAAGTGAAAGGTCGTACCCGAATTTGGCTTCGACGTAACCCAAATACGTCCGTTGAAGAGTTCGATAATCGTTCGTGACAGGTAGAGGCCGAGTCCGGTACCGCCGATTGTCCGGGTCGCAGAGTTGTCGATACGATAGAATTTCTGAAACAAGTGATCGATATCTTCGGTAGCAATCCCCACTCCGGTATCGGCTACGCCAACCTCGATCTGCTTGTCGTCACCGCTCAGCGTGACGGTAATTCCGCCCTCCGGCGTGAATTTAATGGCGTTGTCGATCAAGTTCATAACTACTTCGCGCAACCGTTCCGGGTTGGCGGCGACGTAATAGATGGGGGCGATAGCCTTGCCGCCCCCGCCCGAGTTGGAAACCTGGTAGACAATGGTTAGATTTTTCTTCTGGGCTACAAAGTTCATGTCGTCGACCGCCCCCTGCAGGAGCTCGCCGATGTTTACGGCGTCGAGCTTGGCTTGAAGGCTGCCCTCTTCGGCCTTCGTGACCGAAAGCAGGTCACGGAAGAGTTCGCCAAGGTGCTGGATCGTTTCGTGAGCCTTTTGGAGGTATTTCTGGGCGCGATCATCGATGGTTGCGACATTCGGGTTCATGGCGAGAGAAATGTAGCCTTCAATGGCGGCGACAGGGGTTCGCATCTCGTGTGATGCGGTCGAGACAAACTCATCTTTCTGGCGCTCCACGGCTTTTTCGTGGCTGATGTCGCGGAAGAGGGCGATGGCGCCGGTCGGATTGCCGGAAGCGTCCATGATTGGTGAAATCGAGAGGTTCAAGGTGATCTTACGTCCGGATTTAGTCGTAGTCACCAGATTGTCGCGTACAACCTGCAGCTTGGTTCGCCAAGCCTCGGCAAACGGGTCGTTCTCCGGACTAAGCTCCTTGTCCTGGGCGTCGTGGAGTTGGAGGACCAGGTTGTAGTCGATATTTTGGGCACTGGATTCATCCCAGCCGGTGAGTGTGACGGCGGCGCGATTGAAGAGCTGTATTTGGCGTTCGATGTTGATTACCATTACGCCCTCGCCGATCGAGGCCATAATTGCCTGCGCTTTGAGCTGCTCTTCGTTGAGTTGCCCGCTGAGACTTTCGAATTTAGATTTCTGGACCGTCGCCCGGATGGAGCGCTCGTGAACCCACATCGCCAATCCTCCGGCGGCGATCGTAATGAGGAGCTGGACGATGTGATCGCGCAGGTACGGCACCTGCAAACCCTCGTCTATCAAGGCGTAGACATAGTAGACGAGCGTAACGCCCATGACGCCCATGACTTCGATCGAGCCGAATATGCCGGCGGCCACAATGGCAAGCAGCCAGAGGGCGTAATACGGCGAATCAAGACCGCCGGTGGTAGCGATAATGAGGATGATATTTACGGCGGTGATAATAGTCAGAATGAGTACCGACAGAGCCAGTTTGGTTCGAGCCAAGATGAGGTGGAGAGTTACGAAGTAGATCAGAGCCGCTATCCCCAGTATCGCGCTGGCCAAGGACAGCCCGATATCGTTCAGAGCGGAAGGGTTAACCGTGTAGAAGGCAAAAATAACAAGCGCTATAAGGCCGCCCAGAGCAGCCTGAACGCGCGCGAGTATCGTGAGACTGTATTGTCGTTGTTGTTCCGCCATGGTGCTTACGCTTCTGAGTATGATTGATTGAGGCGGTATCCGCAAGCCTTAGCCTCGGTATTACTGGACAGAAGATGCCCAAAATGTTAACTTAGTTTAGTTGTTTGGTTCCA
>JBBSBR010000037.1:0-4708 GCA_038251135.1 Candidatus Saccharimonadia bacterium
CAAGTCGCTCGTTAAGAGGTCGTAGCGGTCACGGGGGATTATAATGATCGGGTGGAGCGTGCCGTCGATACGAAAGCGGAGGCGGGCTTCATTGGCGCTGGGTTCCAGGTGAATATCGGATGCTCCGAGCTGATAGGCCAGCTGAGCCAACGGCTCAAACATAAATTTAGGCTCAACATTTGCCAGGCGGTCGCTAAAGGTGTCAAAATTTCCCGTTTCGATGGCATCAAGGTTGGTGGCGGTCAGGTAGCGGTTCATGAGTCGTTGCCAGCCGATGAGCGAAATAAAGACAAAGTTAACTTCGTAGCCTTTGAGTCGAAGCCTGAGAGCTTCAAGCTCATTGCGGTTGGTAGACTCACTTAAACCGAGCGTGAACTTGGTGCCGTCCAGCGACAGGGGTACGATGCCATAGGCTTGCATGCCCTCGTGGGTTAGGAGCCCGAGTAGGGGCTTGATATTGATATCGGGTCGGGTATCGAAGTACTCGAGGCCAATTTCGGCGGCAAAGGCTTTGGCGGCGTCTTCATATTCGTTGCGCTGGTGAGTATCCATGGATTCATTCTAGCATGAGCGGAATGTGAAGGTATGCGAGTTTTTTGACCGCACGCACCGGCCGTATTTAGACTTTTATCATTACGGCGGCTATTACCGCCATCGCTCCCGCGGTCAATTTATAGCCGATGTTTGTACGCTCCTTCAGGAAGACGATACTTAAGATCACGGCCAGAACGACTTGAGTCGTGAGCAATAAAACCACGATTCCCGCATCGGGAGCCGTTTTATAGGCGTAATAGGCAAAGACGTTATATAGAATACTGAGTGCGCCGGTAATGGCGACCGTCAGGAATAAGCCCGAAAGCCTTGCTCCCTTGGCCGTCATCTCGCGTTTAATTTGCGAGATGTAGGGCATTCCGATGAGCAGGGCATCTCCAAAGTACGTTAGTACCAAGTAGGTTCCGGGAGTCATGGTATGTGATAATTGAGCACTAGATATCTGAAAACCGGCAAAACAGGCTGCCGAGGCTACAATGAGCCAGATGCCCGGTTTGGGTTTGAATGAATTTTTTTGATACTGTGCCAGCAGGATGGCGAACAGGAGCAGTAACACTCCTAACGCCTGCATGAGCGACAAGCGTGTTCCCAGAAAGACCCAGGCCATTATGACGCTCCAGATGAGGATTGACGAGAAGGCGACTTGAGTCGTACCTGACTCGAGCGTCGCGATGCCCTTGAAATAGAAAACATTGCCAAGGGCTGAGGTGACAATGGCTATGGCCAGCACGAACCAGACGCTGGAGATGCCCTCAAGATGAATTCCTCCGACGAACGGCGACAGAAGCAGAGCCCAGATAGTGCCGGCGATCATCAACAGGCTCGTTTGGGTAATGAATCCAACTTTGACGAAGTTACTTAGAACTTTGGTGAGAACGCCATAAACGGCACGGGCGATGACAGCTAAAGTCGTGAGAACGAGCCACATACGTATACCGCCTATTGGTTATTAACAGAAGTATAGCCGGAGAATGAATCGGCGTGAACCCGCTAACGCTTATTTAACGCCAGGATTTAAGCCACATGTGAGCCTGAAGCTGCGCGGGGGAGAGCGGCCAGCCGTACGACAGCGGGGCGACGTAGACAAACCCGGCAATAATGGCCGCACAGACCATTCCTAGAGCCCACAGAAGCGCTTTGCGCGTTAAGGCGCCCTGAGCGACTAGCGAGATGGTTATGCTGTCCCAGAGGACACATACGGCGGCCAGGCTGAAGATAAACGAGTAGAGGTAGTGGTAGAGAAACATGACGCGCGTGACGGCCATGAACGGCACGAAGTTAATGAGGTAGGCAATAAGCAATAGGCTCAAAGCCAGCTGAGTGCGCTGCCGGAGCTTGATACGTCGAACAGCGAGCGTTACTAAGCCCGCAATCGCCGCTGCCGCGATACCCCACCAGACGATCGGGTTGCCCAGCAGGTAGATGTTGCCTTGCCGTCCATCGGACATGGTCTCACCCTGCCAGTAGTAGATCGGACGAATTTCGAGCGGCCAGGTATACCAGCGCGAGCCGTAGGGATGGGTAGCCTTGAGCGTCTGGCTGGCGTTGAACATCTCGCGATTGAGTTCAATAAATCGACTGGCAAAACTGAGGCGAGCGCGGGGATCGTAGTTGGGGTTGCCGATGAGCGTAGACTGGAAGCTCGTGCTCATGAAGGCGTCCCCGTCGCCGCTCAACGGCAGGAGCTCAAGGTGTATCCAGAAACAACCGACGTAAATAAATACGGGCAGCGCTATCAGGATCCCCAGTTCCATGAGGCGCTTGGGCCAACTGCGGAGATCGCCGATGAGGTCGCCGAGCCAGAGTACGAGCAGCAAGGCCAGTGCGGCCGCTCCGGTCCACTTGATACTCAGGGCGGCCCCGGCCCCGGCGGCCGCCAAAATAAGCCAGAGCCACCGCCAACGTGAGGCCGTCTGCTGGAAGACCAGATAGAAATAGATGGCTCCCAGACCGCTCATGATCAACAAGCTGTCCATGAGGATGAAGCGTGATTCAACCAGCAGCGCGTTTTCGAAGGTGAGGGCGAGCGCACCGAGGAAAGCAAAGCGGCGGCTCGTGCCCAATCGCCGCAGAATGCCCCAGAATATAGGTATAATCATGATCCCAGCCAGCGCCGGAACGACACGCAGAGTGGCGGCCGTCCCGTCGATCAGGTTGCCGGCCGAGAGCCCCTGCAGGTGGGCCGTTCCGGCGAAGATGAGCTTGGCGAGCGGCGGGTGGATATCGAAGAAGTAGTGCCCGTCCAGGTAGTGCCCGGCAAAAGCCTTGAAATAAACCTCGTCAAAGACGACGGCGTTGGGCGTAAATAGGTCCCAGAGACGCGTAACGCCGGCCACCGCAATCAGACCGACGAGTTCAGGGTATTTCGTTAGCCTGGCCCAAAATAACTTCATGGCTATAAGCATATAGCTTATCGCGGAGTTCTAGTAGATATATTTGAAGCTGGTGATCGGCACCCAGCGTTTACTGAACTTATACGGTCCGAGGTAATTCATTTCTGATATCAAGACCTGATCGTTCTCGATCGCCTCCACGAGCGCGACATGTCCCCGGGGGCCGGCCGAGGTCCAGGCGATTGCGGCGATCGCCGGCGTCTGTCCCACCGACCAACCGGCAGCGACGGCCCGAGAGTACCAGCTGCGGGCATCGCCCCAGTGGTCGGGGATCTGGCGGCGCCCGGCTACATACCAGGTGCACTGGCCGCGAACGTACGAATTGGCATAGGTATAGATCGGCGCCATAACGCCGGGAGGCAGCGATTGGCCGGTCGGTCCGGCCGGCAAGGTGGTTACGGCCGTTTCATGAACCGGCGCCGAAACCTGGGCGGTACCGGGTTGCTTGATCTGCCTGGCGGCACTCGAAACCGGACCGATGCCGCTGTAATGATAGGTGGTGCTCAGCCCTGACATTATCAGAACCCAGAGGCCGAGGTTCATGACGTCCCGCGGCTTGAGCAGGGACAAACCCCAGACAACTTCGCGTATGCCGCGCTCCAAATAGCCCGTAATTATATCAAGACGGGATCGGGGAGCGTCTGATCTGAGATAGTAGGGGTGAACCACTGAATAGATATCGCTGTTATTTACGCAATGGACAATCGTACACCCGTGCCGTCTGGATGCAAGCATTAGTTATATATCACCAATGACGGTCTGACTGTACGGCGCCGCAAATCTACCGTAAAGTTGGTTTATATACGTATGACGAATATCCGCCGAACGAGTCTGGCAATCTTTCAGCTAACCCTTTTTGCAGGGCTCGTGGCGCTGGTCTTCAATTACCAGTTCATCCTTGACCGCTACGCATTGGCTACCTATAAGCCGGCAGCCAATGTGGCGGCGATCGAGTCGCGGATATCACTGACGGAATACGCCAAAGGTATACTATATCGCTCCGATCCGCGTATCGACAACAAAACCGAGTTCAATATTGACTGCCAAACGAAACCGGGAGATCTTGAACTCGGCTGCTATTACCGTAACCATATATATGTCTTGAGCATCGACAATCAAAGCCTCTCGCCCGAAATGGACGTGGTGACGGCGCACGAGTTACTGCACGCCGCGTGGGAGCGATTGAGCTCGAGCGAGCGCCGGCAGCTCGGCAGTGAACTTGAGGCAGTCTACGCCAACCTGAATAATTCCGATCTTAAATCCCGAATGGCGAGCTACGCCCAGACCGAGCCCGGCGAGCAGGACAATGAGCTGCACTCAATCCTGGCGACCGAGCAAGCCACTCTCACGCCTCAGTTAGAGGCGTATTACGCCCGCTACTTCGTTGATAGGCAGACGATCGTCGCCGCCCACCAGCAGTATAGTAATGTCTTCGATTCACAACGCCAGCAGCTTGAGAGCGAGCTTGCGACAATCCGGAGTCTCAAAGGGCAGCTTGCAAGTCTGAATAGTTTAATGGAATCCTACAAGACATCCGGTCGGATCGCTCAGTACAACGCGTTGGTGTCGCGCCAGAATCAGTTGGTAGATAACATAAACAGCCGGATCGACGCCTATCAAACAGGGGTGACGGAGTATAACGCACTCTCCCGAACACTTGATTCACAGCAGATTACCGATACCGAAAGCGGCGTAAAACAGTAACGTTACAAAAAAGCGCCGTCACGCCCGCAGTTGAAGCGGCACGCGCAATAAATAAAAAG
>JBBSBR010000038.1:0-4358 GCA_038251135.1 Candidatus Saccharimonadia bacterium
CCTAATAAATCACTCGTCACGATCCGCCGATCCAAATCGTAGCCGTATTGACCGAAACCCGACGATGATTACCTCAGTAAGCTCTCAGCCAAACGTCAGCGCTCTCTCATATTGTTGCCCTATGCTGCCTCCTGTGACCAACTAAACGAAGGAATTCCAGCTCTATGAAAACCAGTTATAAATACCTCCTGCCAATAGCTGCCGTAGCGGTAATCGCAACGGGCGCCTACGGCGCCCAAAAGGCCTCGGCCGCAACAAATACGGCGGGTCAGCAGTCGTTAGCTGATAGACTCGTCCAAACGTTCGGCCTGGATAAGGCCAAGGTACAGGCCGTGATCGACGCCAATCGGACGGCGCATAGTGCCGACCGCGAGGCCGCGTATGAAGCACGGCTCACTCAAGGAGTAACCGACGGCAAGATAACGGCCGCACAGAAGTCTCTGATCCTTGCTGAACATCAGAAACTCAAATCAGAACGTACTGCCAATCAAGCCGACGCAACCGCCAAGACTCAAGCCCAGAGGCAAGCCGACAGGGCAGCGGTACAAGCCGAAATCGATGCCTGGGCCAAGGCAAATAATATCGATGCCTCATGGCTCGGCGGCCCCGGTGCCGGCGGACGCGGCCACGGGGGTATGGATCGCGGGATGATGGATAACGACGGCCGCTAAACTCTCTGCCTAAGTTTGCCAATAATGAAGCCTCACCTTGCGTGAGGCTTTATGATTGTGAGGATACAACCGCTCCAGATAGGAAGGCCTTATCATAAGCATTATTTTATAGTAAGATTACTTCTGTAAAATGCGGCCATCCCGCCCGAAGGAACATTATGGCAATAACCGATGTTAAGGCTTATGAAATTCTTGATTCCCGCGGCTATCCGACGCTCGAGATAGTCATGTCCGACTCCTTGCTGTCGGCCAGTTTTAGCGTTCCCGCCGGCAAAAGTACCGGGGCTCATGAAGCTCATGAGTTACGGGATCATGACCAGTCGCGTTATGACGGCCAAGGCGTCCAAAACTGCCTCAAGCTGCTGGCCGAAATCAAGGAAAAACTCATCGGGCGGGAGCTTTATCAGCAGCGGGAATTCGATGATTTGTTGCTGGCGTTGGACGGAACCGCCGCCAAAGAGCATCTGGGGGCCAATCTAATCTTGGGCTTAAGCGGAGCCTATTGCCGTCTCAGTGCCCGTTCGCTCGGAGTACCGCTCTGGAAGCATATTGCCAATCTCACACAATCTCAACCCGGTTGGCCCAGAATATACGCCAATATCATCAACGGCGGCAAGCACGCGCCAGGTCTCGACGTGCAGGAGTTCATGATCGTACCCAAAGAGACGCGGCCGAGTATCGCCGTCCAGCAGGTAGCCGACTTTTTCCATGAACTCGGTCAGAAACTCATTGCCGCCACCAGCGACAATCGGGCAACGCTGGTTGGGGACGAAGGCGGATACGCACCGGTCGGTCTTAACCATGAGAAGGTCTGGTCAACCCTGGCCGAGCTCGACACGAAACATCTGTTCGAGTTTGCTTGCGATGCCGCGGCTTCATCGTTTATGAACGCCAATCAAAGCTACAATTTCGAGGGTCAAAATATCGACCGCGAAGGTCTGGCCCGGATATACCTCAGCTGGGACCAATCAGTCGATTTGTTGTCGGTCGAAGACCCGTTCGGCGAGGATGATCTGGGCGGGTTTGCGATACTCGGAGACGCGAAATCGCATTTCTTTGTGGTCGGCGACGATGTTAGCGTGACCTCGGCCAAAAGGATTACGGAGCTCGCCGACGAGCGGTTGATCGGCGGGGTAATCATTAAACCGAATCAGATCGGCACCGTCACGGAGACGCTCGATGCGATTTCGGCCGCCAAGGACGCCTCAATCCGTGTTATTGTTAGTCATAGAAGCGGTGAAACCACCGATACCTTCGTAAGCGACCTCGCCTACGGAATCGGGGCTTTCGGACTCAAGATTGGTGCCCCGAATCGAGGCGAAAGAATCGCAAAATATAATAGATTAATTCAGATTGAGCAAGAACTACTATGAATGAACACATTATCTACTTTGACAGCGTCGACGGAAGCAGTCCTGACGCGTCGCTTATGGAAGCGGGTTACCAAGTAACAAGCCTGATTGAGCACGTCGAAGACTGCCCGGCGGATATCTCGGCCGAAGCGACCGTCATTACTCTGCACACCTCAAGCAAGTTGAACCGGGAAACCATGGAAAAGTTTCCCAAACTCAAACTTATCGTGGCGCGTTCCACCGGCTTTGATCACATCGATCTGGTTGCGGCTCAGGAACGCAACATACCCGTCTGTACCGTTCCCAGCTACGGAGCAAATACGGTAGCGGAATACACGTTTATGCTTATACTGGCTCTCACCCGCAAGCTGATCCTCGTGCTTGAGGCCACCCAAAACGGCAAAATCGACCCCATCGCACTCCAGGGTACCGATCTGGCCGGCAAGACTCTCGGCGTCGTAGGAGCCGGCATGATCGGCAAGCACTCAATCGCCATCGGCAACGGCTTCGGAATGAACGTTATTGCTTTCGACCCTTATCCCAACGATGAGGCGGCACGTGACCTTCGATATACCTACGTAACGCTCGAGGAGCTCTTGGCGCAGTCAGACGTCGTTACGCTCCATGCACCGGCAACACCCGAAAATATCCACCTCATGAACCACGATCGCTTTGAGCTTATGAAGCAAGGTGCAATCCTCATCAATACCGCCCGGGGCTCGCTAATCGAGACCGAAGCCCTCATCGACGCCCTCACCAAAGGCAAGCTTGGCGGCGTCGGTATCGACGTGATTGAGGGTGAAGCCCTGATCGACGCCGACACCGAACTGCATCTGCTCCAGTCTCATACGTTCTCACCGGAGATCCAACACGCCGCCCAAATCGGTCTGCTCTCCCGACTTCCGAACGTTATTCTGACCGCCCATAATGCCTTCAACAGCCACGAAGCTCTAGCCCGCATCCAGAGTGTTACAGCCGAAAATATTTTGGCCTTCCTCCGGAACGGCGAGATCAAAAACGAGATTAAGGCTAAGTGACGGGTCGAACGTCCGGCCTTTTGGTAATTGTCCGCCACGGGGAATCCGAATGGAATGCCCGCGGTGTCTGGACGGGGATTACCGATGTAAAGCTCGACGACAAGGGTCATGCCGAAAGCGCCCAGATGGGGCGGTTGCTCAAGGACATTCGCTTCGGACACGCTTTTGCCTCGTCTTTGATACGTACCCAGGAAACTTTGGACGGTATCCTAGCAGCTGCCGACGAGACCGATGTTCCGCGCAGTATCTCGGCGGCCATCAGGGAGCGGGATTACGGCGAGTACACCGGCAAAAATAAATGGGAGATCCGTGAGGCCATCGGCGAGGATTCATTTGCCCGTCTGCGCCGGGATTGGAATTACCCCGTACCGGGCGGCGAAACTCTCAAAGTGGTTGCTGAGCGCACAGTCCCTTACTACCTCGAATCGATCGTCCCGCTCCTACTCCAAGGCCAGAATGTACTCGTAGTGGCTCACGGCAACTCGATCCGGTCGCTCGTAAAGCATATCGAACGGATTCCGGATAAGGATATCGCCAAGGTCGAAATGATCTTTGGCCGCGCCCTCATCTACACCGTCGATGAACGCGGCCAGATGCTTACCAAATCCGTACGTCAGATCGAGACAGTCCCGCCGCCGGCATGAGCAAAGCAGCATAACGAGGATCAGCCATGCAGAAATTATTCAAAACCATCGCTCCGATTGCCGACTACGGACTCTATGCAGCTTTCACTCTCGCATTGTTATCTATGCTGACCAGTTTATACTTTTCCGAGGTGGTACATCTGGTGCCGTGCCAGCTCTGCTGGTGGGGGCGTATTATGATGTACCCGTTAGTAGCGATTATCGGTACCAGTATCCTGCGCCGTGATAACGCCGCCGGCTACTATGCCGCTCCGCTGGTCGGCCTTGGCATCCTGATCGCCGGCTACCATTCGCTCCTGCAGTGGAAGATCATCCCCGAAGGTATCATACCGTGCAGTGCCAGCGTGTCCTGCGCCAATGTCACTTGGCAGCTTTTCGGCTTCGTAACGATACCGTTTCTCGAATTCCTGACGTTCATAGCTATCGGCGTGTCGCTCTACGTCTACCATGCAACCAGAACCCGGGCTTGAGCATCCTCTAGGAATAGTGCTGGGCTACCTCACAAGCCGGGCTATCTGCTCTAGGATGACATCCAGGCGCCATAGACTTACCGTGTAGGTTTGTGCCAAATTGAGCAAAACAGCGTTAACCAACGCATATTGGTCCCCCAAACGGGAGCCGGCCTCGAACGCAGGGAAGAGTCCCATAGCGCGC
>JBBSBR010000039.1:0-3967 GCA_038251135.1 Candidatus Saccharimonadia bacterium
CCGCCGAGCTTAGCGGAGTTAAAGGTATAGGCAGCCGCGGTAAATTGTATGCGTGGCGTCATCTCGCCATCGGAATTGAAGTTGATGCCTAGGTAAATATTGTCGGTATTGAAGTCAACCGAACCGGGTAGACTCGTGACGGATCCCAAGTTTGTCTGAAATATCCCGTCCGTAACGGTCAGGCTCTTGGTCTCGGTCCAGATGTTCGACCCGCCGCTCGCCACGGTATAGATGCTGAAGACGAAGGTATAGGTGCCGTTAGCAACGTTCGTGCCGTTGGAATTAACCACCTTACCCTGAAAACTAACCTGGTTATTGATACCGGTTGCGGCGTTGGCATTTGAGCTCGGAAATGCGGTCACAGCGACGGTTACCGCCAACGCCAAAACGCTAGTGGCAGTTATTGCCCTAGCTGCTATGTGGCGGACGGTTACCCCCGCTGCTACCCAGAATCTTCGACTCGTTACGAGACGACCAGGTCTTTGCACTCACACCACACAGTTACAATTTCAGCATAACCGTTTTCAGGTAAGAAAACAAGCGTTTTCTAGGCTGATTTAACCGCACTTTATGGCGTTTTTGCCCGGCGGCGAATGTACCGCCACAGTATGGCCGCCAGCAAGATCGATCCGGCTGCAATTGCCGCCCACACAATCATCGTTCCGGCGTACCAGATATGGGTCAAGTTGGAAGTCAGAACTTCCGTTCCATCGTAACGGTAGGAGGTCGTTACACTGTAGTATCCCGGCCACCAGGCTTTGGCAATCGGCATGAAACCGGACGTCAGTTTGCGAAAACTCTCGGGCAATACGACAGCCGATTCCTCATTGAGCACGCTCCGCTCGACAACCTTGCCGAACGGATCCTTAATCTCAACCGTGCCGCGCGGTACGACATGCACGTTGCCAGTATTTTGAAAACGCAATTCGGCCACGGTCGGCAATGTCCAAAAGTGAGTATTTAGAATTTGGCTTACAAGCTTAATCTGCGGTTTGGCGCCCCCTTCTTTGGTCAGTAAGAACAATGATGTCAGCACCTGCCGGACACCCACGTCTGCGCCGCTCTCGCCCGGCCGAGTCGGGTCGCCGACGGAGGTTGCGAGCACGACGCCGTAGTGCCCGCCCGGACCCAGCGACGCTCGGTTTTCGATTGTAACCGTCAGCTGTTTCGAGCTGCCGCCCGGCAAAAAAAGCGTATCAGTACCAAGCCGCATCCATGAGGCCAGACCATAGCGATGTTCCAGTTCGTTGGCCGGCTGACCCAGAAAAGCAACCCCGCCCGAATCGTCAAGCGAGCCAAAATCGGCCGTCGAGAGCTTAAATGTCTGATCAATCGTGCCGCGGTTGGTAAAAGTTACGGTAACCACCTCATTCGGCTGATTTGCAGCCAAGTCGACCTGCTGATAGGCCGGAGAAACCACGATGCCCTTCTTGACCGCTGCCTGGGCGCTTCCATTGCCCAGCATGGCGATTCCCAGCAGCGCCAAACCTATGAGTAATCGCTTCAGCGTCGGTTCCCGATACGCCGTGCTCCGCGCCAAGCTCCGCGGATGGCGGCATAAATGCCGAAGCCGATGATAGAGATTACGATGAAGAGACCTATTAGAAAACGCCATGGTATTACCCAGAATGATATCGTACTTTCGATCGGTACGTCACGCGTTCCGTCATCATAAACGGCAAACAAGTGGGCAGTATAGAGTCCCATGCGGAACTTTGGCAGTTGCGACCAATCCCAGACCAGCTGCGTGACCTTCTGTTGATTCTTGTCGAGTTTGACTTTGCCGTCGACTACGACCGGCTGGTTTACCGGGAATCCGTCATTCCAGTCAACGGGGTAGACACGTTTGGAGTTGGGCAGGATATTCCCCTGCTCATCGTTTAGATTGAGGACGGCAATCTGTTTTTTACCCTGAAGTATAAAGATATTCCCGTGCGGAACCGCATGGACATTGCCGTCGTTGAAAAGTTTGACATTAAACGTCGCCGGCAGGAACTCATATATCCGATGTATCGAGAGAAACGAATCGAGCGACAGCGAGCGCTTGGCGTTGGGGACGACGGCGTCGAGCAGAACCAAGACGGCCGTACCGCCGTTGATCGAGTTGGTTCGGTCGGACTGCCGTACGTCGTCTCCAACCCGCGAAAAGACCACAGCGTAGTAATAACCAAAGGCGGCAGTCTTTGGCACATTCACAGTCATCTTGACGGTCTGCCATACGTTATTAGGCGCGGTAAACGTGACTTTGTCGAACTTTACCCAGTCGAAGTAGTCGTCTCCCGGCTGGCGATCGAGCAACCGCGGCCGACCAGTATCGCCAAAGGCGCTAAACTTCATGAGTGTGACTTTGAGCGTTTCCGTGTCGCCGCTACCCTGCTTGACACGAAGATCAGTGGCAACCGACGTTCCAGGCTTGGCCGAAATGTTAATCGGCAACGGCGAAGTGATCAGGTTAAGCGGCTTCGCATCGGCTGCTCGGGAAACAGCTGGCACAAACAACCCGCTAATCACGGATAAAATCATGGCAAATTGTAGAATCGAGCGTTTCATAATCCCCTAATCGTCTTTGTAAATCTGGCGTTGGCGGCCTAGAAGTTGCCGGCGCCCACCACCGTAATGGTATCGGTGTAGTCGGATCCGGCCGGTGTCGCGCCCGAGATAGCCGCACGTTCCACGAGCGTAATCACGTCGCCGTTGGCGGTCGCCGGAGAGGCACCAGTACAAGCGGCAATCGGCTGAAAGTTGACGCTGGTCGTGCCACCCGAAGACGTGCCGATACCGTTGTACTCCGGGTCGATGGCCAAAGTGCAGCCGCCGGCGGCATCGGTCGTCAGATCGGTATCGAGGACATACCCTTCCGTGCCGGCCACCAAAGTGCTGGGGGCGGCGTTAATAATCCCGGCGGTCGGTACCGTATAGTTGGTCGTAGCCGAGAACAGTCCTTGATGATTATCTTTGGCCCAGGCAATCCAGCCGCCCTTGGCGTTGGTCGTGATACTGACCGTGCGGCCACTGGTCGAGACGATTGACGCAGGATCCAAGTTGGTTGCAAAGGTATCGGTATTGCCCGAGAGGGTAAAGATAAAGCTCGGAGGGACTACGGCCGAGACGACGATTTGGTCGTCGGTGATGTTGGCAAGGGCGATATTGGTATAATCGATCTGAACCGAACCGGCAGTTTGCGTCTGAACGCTGGCCTGCTGGCTGGTAGCGGCGCCGGCAGCGGTCGTCAGGGTGCTGGTACCGGAGAAGTTAAAACAGTACTCCGTGCCGACCGTCAGGTCACCCGATCCGAAGGTTACCACATTGGCCGGGCTGGTAGCAGTGGTGGCAGTGGCTATACCGACCCAGGCAGTTGTTCCAGCCGGCAAATTCGTCGTAGTCACGGTCCAGTTAGCGGCGGTGGTATTAACGGTATAAGTAGACGGGAACGTCACCACGACTTTCCCCTCAGTTGCGGTCGAGGCCGGCGTTGCGCAGACCGTACCGCCGGTAGTAGTGGCGGCTTTCATGCGGTCGAGTCGAATATAAGCTTGCTGGAAACCCACGGCTTCGGCACCGGAAGGGATCAATATCTGAACAGTACCGAGCAACAGCGCGATAACCGGAATAACTCGACTGAATGACTGGCGATTCCAGCGTTGCATCAATACCTCTAATTACACTACTTGATTAATAGTGTATCGAAAGCATAAGCAACATGCAAGACACTTTTTGGGTCTAAAAGTGCACAGACTGGCAATTGATATTGAAGTTTGTTTGGAGCGATGCTCCTATGAGGGACTTACCCTCAGAGGAACCTCCCTCGCAAGAGGAGGTTGCCGGCCTAGAAGTTACCGGCTCCCACCAGGGTAATAATGTCCGAGTAGTCGGAACCGGCTGGGGTTCCACCCGCGATCGAGGCTCGCTCAATGAGCGTCAGGACGTCGCCGTTTGAGGTTGCCGGCGGGGCGCCGGTACAGGCGGC
>JBBSBR010000040.1:0-3776 GCA_038251135.1 Candidatus Saccharimonadia bacterium
GTGGCCGACATAGCGGTGAACGGGCATATTATTAGCGGCGGTACTGCCCCTACGGTGTCGGTCGGTACGGCCACCGGGGCAGGGGACGGCACAAACTCCGCGACCGATCCGACGGTCAGCGTGGACGGCACGGACGTCTCGGGTACGCTCAACATCACCAGCGGCGAGCAAAAGGTGGTAACCGGCGTACTGGCCCACATTAATTTCTCGCAGAAGTTCACGACGGGCTATCATGTGGTGGTATCACCCAGTAACGATCCGGCGGGCAACCTGCGCGTGTTCATCGCCAAAACCGCCGCCGGCTTCGATCTCGTCACCAAGGACGCCCCGGCAACCGCCACTCACTACACCTTCGAATACATTGTGATCGGTGCGGACGGCCAGCAGCCCGCCCCGGCTTTACCCTGAGTACGTTATCGGTTATGCTTAACTGGAATTAGAGGACGTAGTCAATGGCTCAGAGCAGCCCAAGAAATTCGGTCGAAATTCGGCGCGTTGGCAAGTTCGGCATCGTGGGTATCATAAACACGCTGCTTGATTTCGGCATCTTTAACGCCTTGACCAAATTTGCCCATTTCGGGCTTATCCAAGCCAACATCATCTCTACGACCTGCGCCATGCTGTTTAGCTTCTTTGCCAATAAAAATCTCGTGTTCAAGCAGGACGGTGGATCCGTCGCCAAGCAGGCCGTCAGCTTCTTTGTAGTGACGGCCTTTGGTCTATATGTAATCCAGAACGGTATAATCTGGTTACTGACCGATGTCTGGGTAGGGCCGGTCCACTTGGTCGTGCAGACCGTACGCAGCCTGGGGATTCATGTCTTTAGCGACGGCTTCTACATCAACAACAGCGCCAAGGCGGTGGCGACCGTTGCCAGCCTCACATGGAATTACATAATGTATAAACGGGTGGTATTCAAATGAGCGTCCTGCAATCAAGCACCAAATGGATCGTTGCCCGGCGGGATTGGGTCTTTGCCGGAATTATTCTCATACTGGCGGTCATTATGCGCTTCTGGCATTTTGGTACGCTCCCGCCCGGCCTGACGACCGCCGAAGCCGTGATCGGTATCCAGGCCCAGAACCTCCTGAACCATGGCTGGATCCCGGGTCTGTCTGCCGCCAACGGCTACGCACCCCTGTTTGTCTGGCTTCAAGCTGGGGCAATCGCCGTCTTTGGCCCTACCACCTGGGCGTTGCGCGTCTGGCCGGCGGTATTGGGCGTTGCGAGCGTCGTGGCCTTGTGGATCTGGACCAGATCGTGGTTTAGTCATCGCATCGCCGGTATTGCGGCCTTTGTGCTGGCAGTTACGCCGTGGGCGGTGATGATCGCCCGCAACGGCACCCCGACCGCGTTGGCGCCCCTGCTCACCGCCCTCACGTTCATGATCGCGGGTTACGTCTACACCCGCCGCACCGCCAATTGGCAGCTTGTCCTAGTGCTGATTCTGTGCGTCGATCTGCTGTCCGGACCGCTGGGCTGGACGATCGCCGCCAGCTGCCTCCTGATCGGCGCCGTCGAGGTAATCCGCGCGCGCATCTGGGGCAAGCCGACCGTCACGACGGTCGGCGTCATCGTGGCGGCCGTCCTAGCGTTGACTGCCGTCGGCTATCTGTATGCAGTATCCTGGGGCGCCCTCAAGCATATCGGCAACGCGGCCGTATTGGTAACGTCAATCACCAGCTTGGCCGATATTGTTACTAAGACATTATTCATGTTTAACCTGCAGGGTGACGACAGCTTTGTACATAATCTCGGTGGTCAGCCGTTGCTGAACGTCTTTACCGGACTGATGTTTATAGCCGGCCTCCTAGTGAGCATCGCCAGATTACACGAGCGTCGCTATAGGGTACTGTTGGCACTCTTCGGACTGCTCCTAATACCAGCCTTCGTGAGCGGTGCGGGCGTACCAAATGCTGCACACGCCGCCGCGGTACTTCCAGTAGTGATGATTCTGGTGGGCATCGGAATCTCCTACATGCTTGAATTATGGTTTGCGACCTTCCCGATCAACTCCGCCGCCCGCAGTATCGGCCAGGCAGCCATTATCGTGCTGCTGGGGCTGACCTTCGTGCAGTCTTATACTCAGTATTTCCGAGCCTGGGCCGGTACGACCGAAGCTTACGGCGCCTATAATGAGTCGGCCGTGGCTTCGGCCAAAGCATTAACCCATAGCACCTTCAACGGCCAAAGGTACTTGGTCGGTGACGCTTCGGAGTTACCGATTGCCGCCTACCTGACCGAAGGCAAGCCCTCCTACGCCGCGCTGACGACCGCATCGCTAGTCGTCCTGCCCATCGGCCCCGGTCCGCGCCAATTTGTGATTACCGGCTCGGCCAACCACCAGGCACAAACCACGCTGGCGGCTAAATTCCCCGGCGGCCTGCTCAAAGCCTACCCCTCGGCGTTCAGCGGCTCCGACCTCTACTACGTCTACGAGGTAGCCAAGTAGTGTCCGTCGATCTAAGCATCGTGATACCGGCCTACATGGAGGCCAGGATTATCGCCGATTCGCTCGATTCGCTGGCGGCATTTCTGCAAACCCGCGACTACGGCAACGTCGAAGTCCTGGTGATCACCGCCAATAGTCCCGACGGTACCGCCCGGATTGCCCAAAGCCGGGCCAAGAGCTTTGACCGCTTTCGGGTCGTGCATGCCGGTCCGCGCGTGGGCAAGGGCCGCGACGTGCGCCTGGGTATGTTTGAGGCCGGCGGACGCTACCGGGTGTTCATGGACGCAGATCTGGCCACGCCGCTCGAACACCTCGATGAGATTAAAACCTTTATGGACGCTCAAGGTCAGGTGGCAATCGGCATTCGCGATCTCGTGTCGACCCACAAGGGTCTGTTGCGCAAAGCGATTACCCGAGGAGGCAATCTGCTAGCCCAAGGGCTGCTGCTGCCCGGCATCAGCGATACCCAATGCGGGTTTAAGGCCTTCGAGGCCGGGGTGGCCGAGGACGTCTTCGGTCGCATGACGATTCTGGGTTGGGGCTTCGACATGGAGATCCTGGCCATTGCCCGGCAGCGGCATTATAAATTCACAAAAATACCTATTCCCGATTGGCATGATCCAAAACAGACCGGCGAGGGCTTGGCCGGGGATTCAGCGTCCACTGCGGCCATTCAGGTCTTGCGCGACCTACTCAAAGTCCGCCTGCTGGCGTGGCGCGGCAAATACCGCACAATCAACTACACTCACACGCCGGCCGGGTAGCTGGATAGTGTCCCCAGGGGATGCGCCTAACTTCCTAAGCCCCAGTAGCATCCCCTGGGGACGCTCGAAACCTATTTGCTAATAAAGCTTATAAACATATATCGAATAGCCGATGGTGGCATACGGCTTCATATCGCGCAGATACTGATACCCGGGCGTCCCGTTCAGACTGGAGTAGTACCGGTCATTTTCGAGAAACGTTTCGGAAACGGCGATAAACTGCCCCTGATACTTACCGTTCTGGGAGTGCCATTGCTCCATCACACTGCCCGTACAGTCGTAACCGCTGGCATTCGCGATCAGAACACCGGACGCGTCAAAAGCTCGTTTGCAGAAGTAGTACCTAGGGTCGGCGCCGCCAAAGTAGTCGATGGCGATGTGTTTGATCTCCGGGTGCTGGGTGACGTAGGTTTTGAGACGGCGCAAGTCCTGCCCCCAGTCCACGCCGGAATCCGAGAAATAAAGCTCCGAATTGCCCGGTCCGCCGATAAGCTCATTAAAGTAAGACAGGTACGACGGGTAGGCGAAGACGGTGCTCGCGCCGTACCACAGCAGCAACA
>JBBSBR010000041.1:0-3244 GCA_038251135.1 Candidatus Saccharimonadia bacterium
AAACATCAGCCGCGTCTGTGCGTCGAGGGCGGCGAACGAACCAAAAATTATCGAGGTTACCGGCAACAATACCCACTGCAACACCATCCAGACATTGCGCGATCGGCGATAATGCTTGGGACGCGGCGGCAATGAAATCATACTGATAAACACGGTGATTATGAGCCCGATCGAAGCGAGCTGCATGATGTGGCTGGTGATTATCGGCAGCTCGTGCGCGAGCGTTTCATAGGAGAACGAATGGTTCAGATAAAGCGGCAGCCAAGCCACCGCGGTGATCATAATTGAGGCTGTAGCCCACGAAAAATGCCCCTCGAAGAGACGGCCGATCTGAACTACTTTATTGAACAGAGCGATGCGATTGTTCTTCATCGAGTTTCGAACCGCAAACTGAAAATCACTGACACCCCAGGCCCAGCGGCGAAGCTGTTTATACTGGGCCAGGAAGGTCGCCCAAGTGGTATCGGCGAGTACTGCGTCTTGGTAGATGGGGGTATAAATCGGCACGACTTCGTGATCGCCGTCGTAAGCGAAGTAGGTGCGCCAAAATTGATGGCCGTCCTCGACGATTGTCGTGACGCTCCAATAATCGGTCACGATAAGTGCCGCCAGGCTCTGGGAGTGGGCGGCAAAATTACGCAACCGGTGGGGACGCATCGTCTCCATTAGCAGCCAGAAGGAGTTGCCCGTGGCGATTACCCGCATGGGGGCGGGGGCATCCCAGATATTGTTGTAAAACATCGGTATCGGCTGGAAACTTTTGCGCTCACGATTCGGGTCGGAAGCATACATGTAGGTTAGGTAACTGAAGTAATTCTTCGAGGCGCGATGATCGGAGTCAAAGGTCGTCACTACCACCTGTGCGGGATCGATATCGAGTTTGCGGATCTCTTCGGTGAGAATGCGTCCGGCATACGTTATATTGCCGCCTTTTCCGCGCACCTCCCCCACTATGTTGTCGGGGTGTTTGACGGCTTGGGCAAAAAAGAAATGATGGCCGTATTCTTCGATGAGCGCCTTGGCGTTCGCCTCGGTCGCTTCGCCGCCGCGTTCTTCATACGCCAGCATCAGAATCATTCGATTAAGGGGATAGTCCACCTCGGTCAGGGCTTTGATCGAAGGCTCGAGAATATCCCGGCTCTCGTTGAATGTCGCCAGGATTACCGCATGATAGATTTCGTCCGGATTCAGCAGTGTGCGGCTATGAGAATCCAGGTGGGTGATCAGGTCCTCATTGAAGCGAAGGACTTTCAGCTTGCGACGGGCGGTACGATCGCCGAACGTGAGTATTCGGCCGGCTTTGGGATGGAGCTCCAGAAATGCATCAATGGCCTGGTGAGCATTTACGAGCTCATTTCCCGGGTCGCGTAACCACTCCAGGCGTCTCGCCCAATCCAGCCGCTGGTAAATATGCAGCCGGCGGTAACCGCGAACGAGGTTCGCACTCAATCTGAAGGATTTGATGAGCCAATAGAGGTCAAAGGCAATTATGAAGTATGCCACCAGAATTGGCGCGAAGAAGCTCAAAATAACCGGTAGAATTAAGGCCGACCAGCTCATAAGCCCGGGAAAAATTTCGAGCGAACGCAAGAACCAGCGGCGGTCTTCGAGCGGCGTGCGCGGAACACCGGTTGGGCTCACCTGACTGACCCTAACGCATTAGCAATGATCAAGCTGAATACCGAGATGACCACCGCGCCCGACAGAAGATAAAAGCTGGCCAGTCGGCTGCGACCAAAGGCCCGGTAAGCTAGCGCTGAGTTTACGAGGGTAACGCCCAGACCAAACAGAATCACTAGATAAGGAAAGTACCAGACGCCAAGCGTATACCCTAGATCTAGACTCGAATACCCAACCGGTACCGGCAGATCGGTAGGACGAACCTTCGGCAACAACAGCAAGAAGCCTACGACGTTGAAGCCTAAAGCCACAATCATCAGTCCGAGGGACATCCGGTCTTCAAAAAAACGCGCTTCACGTATCTGTGCGAAGCGGGTACGAGCCTTGGCGAACAGGTGGCTGAACGGCGAGATTAATCTCATGTGCTTGATTATACAGCATTTTGAACCTGCGGTCGTAAGCCGATACTACTAACAGTAATCGGCCGTCTTTGGTTCGCGCTATCGGTGGCGCCTCAGTATTCCAATTTCTAGTTTCTGCCTAGGGGTATTGCCGCTGACCTGCACAAAAAAGAACCCCGAAACGGGGCACTGTTTCATGGAGCGGGTAGCGGGAATCGAACCCGCTTCTCAACCTTGGGAAGGTCGCATTCTACCGGTAAACTATACCCGCACGAAGATGCCGCAATGAACCGATTATAGATTCTAAACTAATGGAGCCGATGAAGGGATTCGAACCCATGACCTACGCTTTACGAAAGCGCCGCTCTACCAACTGAGCTACATCGGCATAACCAACCTGATCATTAAACCAAAAAACAACGGTCTCTTCTAGACCGTTGCGGTGATATTTAATTAATTTCCGATGATTTTAACCCTTTAACTTAAGCCTTTGTGTTTAGGAAATTGCTGCTCGTACCGCTCAGCCAGAAACTCATACTTGTCTGAGATGGCACGCTTGGCCTCTTCCAGGCTCAGGTAGAAAACGTCTTGAGTGCCGCGTCCATCCTGATTCACGTTAGTTGCCTTGATCTTATGTGTTCTCGAACGACCCATGGTGCATCCCCTCGTTAGTAGTTGCGTGATGACAGTATGCCAAAGGATGCATCTTGGGGCATTAGATCAATCCACAAAGTAATTCCTGTTAGTTCTGTCAGTTTTGTAGAATACCGCTGTTGCTTAGAGGCACAAACAATTTGGTCTAAATATAAGCTCTTTAGTAAGCCAAATAGCTGCGGTAGATATAACCGTGGAGACCGTTTACAGTTACTTCCTGCCATTGAGAATCTTGGTAGCTACCGAGGGTTACAACCGTTCCCCCGTTTAAGTCGGTGACGATTGCGGTCGCGGTTGAAGCGCCCGCGCGGAGGTGAACGAAGCTGTTGGTAACTGCTGTGCGTACTAGGGGCGTGGCGACCGGGATCGGCGCCGGGGTAGGTACCGGCGTGGCACTGGGTGCCGGGGTTGGAGCCGGAGTCATGCTGGGACTTGGAGTTGCACGGCGGCTGGAAGTATCATCGACTATCAAATTACGGTGCCCGATAGCCAGAGCCAGCTCTGTCAGTCCGCCCGCCAGCAACGCCAAAACCAGTACTCCGGACAGGATGAGGAGCGTACGGCGCATT
>JBBSBR010000042.1:0-3101 GCA_038251135.1 Candidatus Saccharimonadia bacterium
CGCTTGGTTCGCAAACTCTGCGAAAAGTGCAAATTTTCCGAGCAAAGCAATGAAGCCGAGACCAAGTCCATCGTCAAGACAATCGGTGGCGTTTTGCCCAAGACAAAGGAAGACTCCGAAAAGGCCAAAACCGATATCGGTTACGACATTTTGCCGCTCGCCGGCGGTAAATCGTATGAAATATTCCGGGCCAAGGGCTGTTCTGCCTGCGTTGATGGCTATAAGGGGCGAATCGGCATCTACGAGGTATTTGCGATGACCGAGGACATGGAGAAGTTGCTTCTGGGTCACTCAACGACGTCGGAAGTCCAGAACCAAGCTCAACGGGACGGTATGCTTACCATGAAGCAGGATGGCTATTTCAAGGTCTTGAACGGCCTGACCACGCTCGAAGAGGTAGCGCGGGTAGCGGCTGATTTCTAGCCGTCCAATATTCGCTTGGCGAGAGGGTGACAAGCATACACTGCTTATGGTTTAATGTTCATAACAAGAGGTGAATGGTGGAAAAAGTAGGTCTCAAAATCGAAACGATGCTGGAGGAGGTCATCAAGGTAGATGCCTCCGACCTCCACCTGCAGGTAGGCTTGCCGCCGATGCTGAGGGTCGACGGTTCGCTGAGGGCGATTACCGAGGCTCCGGTGCTCGAACCGGCCGATCTCGAAAAGCTGGTCTTTTCAATCCTCGACGACGACCAGAAAGAGATCCTCCTCAAAGACAAGGAAGTCGACTTCTCGTTTGCCTTTGGCAACTACGGCCGTTTCCGCGTGAACGCCTTTCACGAGCGCGGTAATCTGGCGGCGGCTCTCCGTCTCATTCCATCCAAAATCCGTACGCTCGAAGAGCTGGAGATGCCCAAAACCCTGCAGGAGTTCACGAAGTTTCCGCGCGGTCTCGTGCTGGTAACCGGACCGACCGGGTCGGGCAAGAGTACGACGCTGGCGGCGATGCTCGACAAGATCAATACCGAGCAATCCAAGCATATCCTGACCATTGAGGACCCGATCGAGTACGCGCACCACTCCAAGAAGTCGATCGTCGTCCAGCGCGAAATTCACTACGATACCTACAGCTTCTCCGCCGCTCTGCGCTCGAGTTTGCGCCAAGATCCTGACGTGGTGCTCATTGGTGAGATGCGCGACCTTGAGACGATTGCCGCCGCCGTTACAATTGCCGAGACCGGCCACTTGGTACTGGCAACCCTGCACACCAACTCAGCCTCCCAGAGTATCGACCGTATGATCGACGTCTTTCCGCCGCACCAGCAGCAACAGATACGCGTCCAGTTGGCCGGTATGCTGCAGGGTATCTGCAGCCAGCGGCTGGTTCCAAGCATTGGCGGCGGGCGAGTAGTGGCCTCCGAAATTCTGGTAGCGACCGGCGCTGTCCGCAACATTATCCGCGAGGGCAAGACGCACCAGCTCGACGCCGTCATCCAGACGGGAGCAGAGTACGGCATGCAGTCCATGGACCGCACATTGGTGAGTCTCGTGCAGCAGGGCAAAATTAGCTATGATGAAGCCAAGAACTTTGCGATCGATCTAACTGAGCTTGAACGGCTCATGAGAGGGTAGGGATTATACGGTGCTGACATATACCTACACCGCGCACAGAACCGATAGCGGCGACATAGTCCAGGCCGAAGTTCAAGCCGAGAACGAGCAGTCCGCCGCCAAAGTCCTGATGGCGCAAGGTCTCTTCCCGGTCAATATTGAAGCCAAGGGCAAGAGCGGAGTATTATCCTCCAGCGGGCTGACTGCGCACGTCGGCACCAAAGACAGGGTTATATTTACCCGCCAGCTTTCCACGTTGATAAATGCCGGTTTGCCGCTCACTCAGTCGCTCAGGACGGTCAAGGATCAGATCAACAATAAGCCGCTCCAGGAGATTGTCAGCCAGATAGTATCGAGCGTTGAAGGCGGTACGGCCCTGTCCCAAGCCTTTGCGCAGTATCCCAAAGTCTTTAGTCAGATTTACGTGAGTCTGGTGGCGGCCGGGGAGACGTCGGGTTCGCTCGATAAGGCGCTGGAGCGCATTGCCAACCAGCAGGAAAAAGACGCCGCTATCGTTTCAAAGATTCGCGGCGCGCTTGTGTATCCGATCATCGTGCTGCTGGTGATCTTGGCGGTACTGATCTTCATGCTCACAACCGTATTGCCGCAAATTTCGCAACTTTACGTCGATCTCCACGTCGATCTGCCGATCGTAACCCGCATGCTGGTATCTCTCTCGCACTTCATCATCAATTTCTGGTGGCTGGTGACCTTTGCCGTCGGCGGCATCGTAGTGGCGGCCCGGGCCTGGATACAGACCGACCAAGGCCGCAGCGCGGTGGATCGATTTAAGCTCAAGGTCCCCATCTTTGGCAAGATCTACAAGAAGGTCTACATGGCGCGTTTTTCACGCACTTTAGGCACGATGCTTTCGAGCGGTATTCCGATGCTGGAGGCGCTAAATATCGTGAAGGAGTCAATCGGTAATGTTCACGTAGCCAAGGTCGTCCAGAAATCCATGGACGATGTGCGGGGAGGCAAGGCGCTGTCTGGTTCGCTCGAGAATCAGCCCGACTTTACGCTGCTCGTGCCGCAAATGATCAAGATCGGTGAGCAGTCCGGTGCGATCGACTCAATGCTCGACCGCGTCGCCACTTACTACGAAGATGAAGTTGACGAGGAAGTTAAGAACTTAAGCACCACCATCGAACCGTTGCTGATGGTTGTAATGGGCGTCCTCGTGGGCGGTGTAATCGTGGCCATCCTGATGCCGGTCTACGGCCTCGTGGGTAGCGGCGGGATAAATAACCTCAAATAGCACGAATCCATGTACCGGCAATTGACAATACAAACCATAAGCGTAATAATACCGTCAAGTTGTAATTTTAAAACAACGAACTAATTTTAACGAAAGGTGAGATATCAGGTGAGTAATCTCCTCAAAAAAGACAAGGGTTTCACCCTTATAGAAATCGTCCTCGTCCTGGCCATCGCAGGTCTCCTGCTCGTAGTAGTCTTCCTGGCCGTGTCCGGTGCTCAGAAGAGCCGTCGTGACTCCCAGCGCAAGAACGACATTAGCCGGGTCGCCGCAGCCCTTGAGAGTTCGGCTTC
>JBBSBR010000043.1:0-3085 GCA_038251135.1 Candidatus Saccharimonadia bacterium
CTCGCCAGCATCGTCCTCCTGGGTTTCCTGGAAGTCACGGTCGTGAGCGGTGCCTTTCCGGTGGTTGTATGCGCTGTTCTCGCGGCTTTTCTGGGGATGTCGCTAGGTTTGCTGGCAAGCGCCTACGCCCGCAGTGAATTTCAAGCGGTTCAATTCCTGCCGGCAATCCTACTGCCGCAATTACTCGTCTGCGGACTGTTCGTATCTCGCGATGCTATGGCACGGCCGCTGCAATGGGCGGCCGACGCCATGCCGCTAACCTACAGTGTCGATGCCATGAAGCAGGTGACGCTATACGCAGGCTGGAGCTCCACGCTCGTTCGCGATATGGTCGTAGTGATCGGTTTTGGCGTCGTCGCCCTGGTACTCGGAGCCGTTACGATTCGCCGCCAGCGATAGGCGGCGGGCGGTTCCGACACCGCCCGCGTTATCCGTACCAGATAGATCCTGATCGCCTTAGCTCGACTTTCGTGCTACTCTTACGCCACGCAAACTCAAGCAGCACCACCGCGATGAACGTACCGTCACCACGCACCTTTAGGCTTAGGAGACAGGTCATTACGCCCACCGGACCGAAGTTCTACGTCAACATCCCGTACGCCACCCACAGCTATGCCGGCTTCGAACCCTGTGTGATCGAAGGAATAGTCTCGGACGGCTTACACGGCAGGTTCTTCAAGGTACTGGGACCATCCACGTACAAGTGGGGTGTCGCGAGAGCCGATCATGAGTTCGGTGGTTGGGCCGAGACAACCGGACCGGCGCGCTTCCTTGAAATCGAAGAGCATGCGGCCATTATCGCCGCCCTGACGGAGGCTGATACCTACTTGGGGGTGGGACCGAAATCGATCTGTTTCCGGAAAGCCCGCCCTGCCCTGCCCTGACATCCGACCGCCTACCAGCCCCCGGCAATCCTGCCGGGGGCTAAAATATGCCAAAATACACTATAATTGCTCGAGTTCCGGTCGTGTCGGCTAAGGACGGCTGCGATCGGCGGCTGCCACTACCAGCGCCCGGTCGGCAAAGTATTGTTTGTAGTAGGCCTCTAGCGCGGATGGCATAGCCGTATATTCGGTTCCCAGCAAAGAATGTGCTTCGTCGCGACGATCGTCCAAGGTCGTTTGATCACTCAGCTCGGTCGAAATCGCCGCGTAATTAGACTGAATCGCCTCGTCGATGAGCGGGCCGATCTCGTCTTTGGCGGCCCGTGGCAACCGCCGATACGCCAGATGCAGCATCTCATGGGCGGCAGTCACGACCGTGCGGTTGTGCTGGTTGGGCGTATCGAGTATATAAACTCTCCCCTTCTCATCGATACAACCCAGGGTTTCGATATCGCATTTGGAATTAACCGTCGCCAGATCCACGAACTGCGGATCGGTACGATAGAATAGCCTGCTGCCATAGGCGCTTAATCCGGCGTCTTTGGCCACCTGAGCGGTCTCGGCCGACGGTTGATAGTTTCTAAAGAAAAACCAATCGTTCACGGCGATCTTATTCGCATTGCCCAGCCAGAGCAGGCCGGCCAAAAATAGCACGAAAACTACGTCGAAGGCTCTGCTGGTACGAAATTGTGCCATATTGACCTCCAGCATAGCACAATTATGTACTGCTTATCGTTGCATTTTGACCTCAAATCGGGCATAAAAGACGCATATTTGCACCTTCAATCACTTAAGGAGAAGCATGGTCAGGAACGCCTTCGCGTACGAGATCGGCGATGATCCATACGGTCGCTACAATCCGTCCGGAATTCGTTGCCCCTTCTGCGGGGCGGCCAAAACAATTTTGGCCTGGGGTGATATATCCGAGAATGACGGTCGGATCGAATTCTATTGCGATAACGAACACTGTGAAGTCAGAACCTTCACGGTGATCGCCATGACGATCGGCCGTCCGAACGGTCGCAGCGACGTGACCGCCCTGAAAGAAATCGACGCCGGTGTCGGCTCGGAGCGCTTACCGGAAGTCATAAACCTTATGGACAGTGAGGACTCTAGCCTCATCGACCTCCACACCGCCGGCATTCTCGGCCGCCGCAAGCGATCGGCCAAGATCACCGTCACTCCGGATCCGTAATGATCAGTAACCGGCTCACTTCCGATAAACGAGCCGCCAACCCCAGAGCATGGAACAAAAGCCCCTGCCCTGGGGTTTTTGTCTGATTCAGGAGATGATACGAAATACTGAATACATTATTTATTCTGAGTAATCGTTGGCTTGTAGGAAGCCAAAAAACAGCACTTTCGTGCCGTTTTCATTGGACAATACCACGGTACGCGCAGGCTACTTGACGACGATATACACGTTGGTCTTGGCTTTGGCCAGCTGGTCATTGAACCAGGTCGTAAAGTCGATCGACTTTATGAGGATATGCGAAGCGCTGTAGGTGTCGCCGTTCTTAGCGGTAACCTTCACGATTTCATAACCGTACTGGGTCTTCACGGGGTCGGAGATACTGCCGACCGGCGTTGCGTCGAGTGCCTTCTGAATCTCTTCGGGAACCTGCCCCTTGGTGAAGGTAGCCAAGTCGCCGCCGTTGGCCGCGTCTGAGGCTTGCGAGTACTGTTTGGCCAAGGTTGCGAAGTCTCCGCCGTCTTTGATCTTCTTGGCGACTTCATCGGCCTTAGCCTTGGTTTGAGCGTTAACGGTTGGATCGGCGGCGACCTTCTCCTCTAACTTCTTGGCGAGCAGCTGCTTGTTGATGACGCCCTTGAGGTCGTTCAAATTCCAACCATAGTACTCCTTAAGCGTCTTGAGCAGCGTGTCCTTACCGCCGTAGCGGGTATAGAACTGGTTTACGAGGTCGTTGATATCTTTACTGGATACCGTGACTTTGTACTTGCTCGCAAGCTGGGCCGTCAGTTCATCCGACTTAAGCTTGTCGATTGCGTGCTTCTTGATCTCCACAACCTGCTTCTTCCCGTCGGCCGAGTTGAAGTTGATAGCCGGTTGATTGTTGAGCTTAGCGTTGTTCTGAATTGCCTTCTTGTTGGCGTCGACTTCGAAAAGGTAGGAGTGATAGCTCACAAAGTTGAGACCGCCGTTAACCCGCTCGACCGGGTATGGAATGACGGACGCCACC
>JBBSBR010000044.1:0-3049 GCA_038251135.1 Candidatus Saccharimonadia bacterium
AAAAACTTGGTATTAGCCTCTTTGGCGTACTCCAAAGCCAGGTTGTAGACGACCCGCTGAATACCGGTGTGGTGGCCGCTCCAGAGGCTCAAATCGGTCATATCTATCCAGGTAGTAGTCGTAGACGCACTCATAACGCTGTAGCCTCATTTATTAGTCCGTGCAAGCAGTTCTCCCAGAGTACCACGCGAACCGCCTGATGCTGTTCGGCGGTGAGCTCCACGTAATCGGTGATTGCCGCCGCCTGCATCGCGGCTCGGAAGGCTGCCGCGTCATCGGCCACCCAGACATTCGGAAAGTCCATAAATTGCTCATACTCGCGGAAGGCGTAGCTCGTACCGACGATCTTCTTGCCGGATAAGATAGCCTCAGCCGTTTTAAGGTTGGAGCCTCCCCCGCTGGTTATGGGCAGCAAGATCACGTCGAGCGCCCCTAGGAGTCCTGCCAGGCGTGCTTCGGTGAGGCGCCCGGCCGGGTAAACCCGCTGCCAGAAGGTGACTTCAGCGATCGTCCGAGGCTTCTTATAAAGCTCCACCACATAGTCGGAGAGCGAGCCGGCCAGAACCATGCGGACGTCCGGCTCCAGGAAGCCCATGGCGTTGCCAACGACCTCCAGGAAACCGTGCCAGTTCGGCAGATGAGCACTGCTAACGTATCCGTAGGTGAGGCGGAAGTCCTTCTTGGCGAACCTGCCCCGCCAAAATGCCGTGTCCCGTGGCACTTGCGCTATCGGCGAGATGCCGTTCGGTGCCACCACCACCTTCTTGGCGCCCATCTGCTTAAATACCTTGGCGTCCTGGGCTCCCACCGTCGCCACAAACTCAGCCAGGCGCACCAGTTCGGTCTCCGTGGCTTCAAGCTCGTCGAGTATATCCAAACCTTTGCCGATTCGCTCATAAGTTTCGCGCTTCATTTGAGACTCAATGTTGTGCGAACTCAAAATAATCCGGGGCTTATAGTTAGGCATCTCGGCCAAGATGCGCTTGAGGCCCAAGTAGGGATAGATCTGCTCGATCTGAATAATGTCGGGCCGATAGGCTGTCAGTAACTTCACTACCCGTTCGCGCACCTTTGCGTCGTCGTAAACCGCCCGGCCGCAGATGACGTCTTCGAATTCGAGGTTCTTTTTGATTACCCGGTCCGTTTCCAGGCTGACCGGAATATCCGACAGCGCATGGATGGGATAAGCAAAGCGGCTAAAGACGGCCACGAATTTAACGCTGGCAAAACGGCCCCGATATTGCTCGACGATGGCTTTGACCCGCTTTGAACCGCCGTGGTGGGCACGCTCGATCGGGAAAGTGCTCATAATCAGAATTTTCTTGAGACTCACGGAGCTCATTTATGACCTTTCTGTTTCTGGGCCAGTTCGTCGATAATCGCGATCAACTTAGCGCCGGCGGTTGTCCATGTATATTTACCGGCCTGCTTAAATCCCGCTGAAATCAGCTTATCACGAAGCGCCCGGTCCGTTAGGACCTTCTCGATGGCCGACGTGATAGCCTGCTCGTCCAGAGCATTCACCATTATACCTGCACCGCCCACGACCTCGGGCAAGGAAGAGTTGTCGCTGGCGACAACCGGCGTGCCCGTAGCCATCGCCTCAAGCACCGGCATCCCAAAACCCTCGTAGAGGGCTGGATGCACAAGCAGAGCGGCACCCGTGTAGAGAGCCGGCAAGTCGGCGTCGACTACATAGGCGGCGGGGCGAATAATCCGGTGGCCGGAGTCATTGGCTTGAGCTATTTCGGCTTCAATAGCCTCGCTCAGCCACCCGCTCCCCCCGACAATCACCAGCGCATGCCGATTGGAGATGGTTTTGGGCAGAGCGCGATACGCGCGAACCAGACGTTCCAGATTCTTGCGCGGCTCGATATTGCCTACGAACAGGATGTAATCAGCCGGCAAGCCGTATTTCTCTCGAACCTCGCTCACTTCGGCTTCGGTGCGCGGGTAGTACTCTTTGGGGTCGACGCCGTTTGGCACGACCCGAACCTTGCCCGGGGCAAGCTCCAAGTGCTCTATAAGCTCTTTACGGGCATTTTCAGACACGGTCATCACAATATCCGACCCGTTGGCCCAGCGCGGCACGTTGGCCGCCAAAACGGCTCGATTGCGGCTTCCGACGGTCTCCGGATGCAAGATAAACCCTAGGTCGTGGATGGTCGTGGCGCTCCGGGACTTGGCCAGAGGCCAGCGGCGGAAGTTTGTGAAGATATAAATGCCCTGCCCGAGCAGCAAGTCCATCGCAGGCATGATCGGCGTGGCGGGCAGCCGGTTCATGACGCGGGACAGGAGCGGCAGGCGGACATAGCTGACGTTCCGAAAATTATGCAGCTTCAAGAAACGATACCCGCGAACCGTCGTTACCAGTACGACCTCATAACGCTCTATAAAATCCGCATTGTTGGTCAGCGCGTACACCAGGCCGTACAGATTGTGGCCGACGCCGCTGGAACGTTCGGCCGAGAGAGGCATGGCATCGATGAAGACCTTGGTTTTAGCCGGCAACGCGAGCCTCCGAAGTTACGACATTGACCTTGATATTGGGAGTAACGGGAAAAGCGGTCTGCTCTTCCTTTTTGATACGGAAACTCGCGGCATCATCCCACCAGTCATAGACCTGTACGCCGTCGGCATGATGAGCCGTTAGGCTCAGCGTGTAGAGTCCATCGGCCAGCAGGTTATCGAATTCCCAGGTGAGCTCAACTTGCTCGCCGCTCTTCACTGCAACCAGGCGCTGCTGCTTAATGCGGGTATTTGTGCCCAAGATGCCAACCCCCGCCGCATCCCTCACCGAGAAGCCGAAAACCGGCGCATCGAGATCCGCCAGAACATGCGCTGCAACGGTGACTGTAACCTTTCCGAACTCCCCGCCCGTTTGAGCTGTTCTAGGCTTCTCATAGCGAATAGTCTTATCGCCCCAACGCTTGCCGGTCGGTACCGCGGCTTCCTGCGACTCCTCTTCCTCGATGATTTCGTTAAACAGTTTGGTGTAAGCCGCGGCAATCTCGTCGGCGGTTCCCTCGGCCGCAATCTCGGTATCGTT
>JBBSBR010000045.1:0-2630 GCA_038251135.1 Candidatus Saccharimonadia bacterium
GTAACAAAAATGTATCGTTGCAGTCTATCGGTCATCGCCAAACTGACGGTCTTTCCGGACGCAAATATAATTTGTACAAACTGCATCAGGCTTCATTCGATCACACTCCGATACCAATCTCGGTTCTGCTACACTTAGCACTATGGAAATCATCCAAAATTCGCTGCGGCCGCAAGTCATGTGGCTCGTCGCGATATGCGTGGCGGTGGCTGCCGCCCCGTGGCTATCGGGCGGACAGTTGCCGCTGGCATTGATGCTCAGCGGTATGGCCATGCTTCTCGGGAGCCTGATGCTCTGGCGCCAACCGGCTGTGCGTAATTTCCGCGGCGGTCCCTTGAGCTGGTACTACTTGGCATTCATCGGGTGGGGGATACTTTCGTTAGCGTGGTCGGTAAACCGCTTCTCAACGGTAATGTGGCTCATACCGATCATCCTCGCGGGCATCGCATTTCGACTGGCCTATACTATATCCGGTATTCCCGAAGGCCGAGAGGCCGTGATTCGGCTTTATATAGCCTCAGCCTTGATGTTTTGCGTGTATGCCCTGTGGCTATACCTCACAGGCAACTATGAGCGCCTGACGGGCTCGTTGTACTGGGCAAATCCCGCCGCTGCCTACCTGATGCCCGCGATCCTGATCGGCGTCCATCGAACGCTTAAGTCAAACTGGCGCATTTGGGGACCGCTCTCGGCACTGTTCACGGCCAGTTTCCTGCTGGCGGACTCGCGCGCGTCAAGTTTAGTCTTAGTTATCGCGGTAGCTGCTTATCTCGCCGCCACAAAGCCTAAGAGAGCAGATTGGATAACTTTAGTGTTCATAGTATTTGGTGCACTCGTGCTGACTTTCGGAGCTGTTCAATTGCGTCACTATCTGCAACCGCACGGTATCGTTTCGGCACCCGGGGGGCGCTTCACAGAGGTTGCGAAGGGTGAATCGCAGAGCGGTAACGACCGCGTATCTTACCTTGTAGCGGCCTACAAGATCTGGCTGACGGCACCGCTTGTCGGTACCGGAGCGGGGACGTACGGCGACATGCATCCGGCCTTCCAGACGAGTCCGCTTAACGCTTCAACTTCTGCACACAATATTTATGCACAAGCTTTACCCGAGCTTGGAATTATCGGATTCCTACTGCTATGCGGGCTTTTGCTGAGCTTGCCCCTGGGTCTGTTGCGCGGAGTTACGGAGGCGCCTGAGAATCTGGTATTGGTTTTTGGCGCGATGGCCTTGCTGCTGCACGCCGGCCTTGATATCGATACCGAGTACCCGGCGGTACTGGTACTTTTGGCAGTTTTGCTGGGGTTGATTTATACCCAGTCCTACCGTGCATGGTCGAGTTTCAGTTGGAGACTGCCGCTTGCCAGTATGCTCGTATTGGTGCCGATCGTTAGCTATTATCTGGGCGACAGTTGGGCGATGCGCGCGGCCGCGGCTCAAACCGACAATGATTATCCGACGGCGGCTGATTACTATGGGCGTGCAACCGGCGGTTTGGTCTATAATCCCGACTGGATTAATGCAGAGGGGATCAACCATTACGCCCTCGCGGCTTCCAGCGGTGCGGCTAGCACGGCGCAATCGACCGAAACGGACGTCGCGCTCATGTTGGCTAAGACTGCCCAGCGCCAAGATCTGCGCGACGGCCAGCATCATCAGCTGGAGGGACGTATTTTGGCCTTAGAGAAACGATACCCGGAAGCGGCTCAAGCGTTTGAGCGAGCACTTCAGCTCGATTCCAACGACCATCCGGAATATGCGCTCGACCTCGCCTACGCGCAGTTGGCGATGGGGGAGGACGCCCAAGCGGTGGAAACGGCGCAGGCCATGGTGGCCAAATACCCGCCGGGAGTTACCGATAATCGATCAATCGACACGACCTTGAAGCCGAATCTTGCCGATCTTTCAGCGGTTATCGGCAACTACTACCTGGCCCAGGGTGATTTCGCTAACGCCCAGGCGGCTGCCACCCAGGCACTTGGGTATTATCCGGCCAGTATTCGAGCCCGGGCGCTTCAGCACCAGCTTGACCTGAGGAAATAGTCAATTTGTTCCCCGCAGCGTATGGTCAGCCAAGCTATACTTGTTCTGAAGCCCGAGGAATGTCAGAAATGAGAGCAAAAGAATGCGCGAAAGCAAGCAATTCAAGCGTCTGCGCAGCGATCGACTAATTTGACAGCAAAACTATGCATACCTCGCTCTCTGCCTATAGAACTGCGATTTTTGCGTAAGTCGGGTATAATAACGGTTATGCATTTGCTCGAAGAAACTATTTTGGGGTTGGTTCGGAGTTTGACCGTACATATGCCCATAACATCCTCAGGCTGTCACATAATCTTGGAATCTGAAAGCAAATGAACCTGACCCAAATCGCACTGAATCTGATCTCAAACCTCGGCTATACGGGTTTGTTTTTGGGACTTTTCATTGATAGCTTCGGTATCCCAATACCATCCGAAGTCCTGGTGCCGTTGGCGACGGCACTGGCGTTGCAGGGTCGGTTTTCGCTGGCTGTGGTTTTTGTCGTGGCCGTATTTGGTCAGGTTCTGGGAGGGCTTGCGGGTTACTATATCGGCCGCTACGCGGGGGAGCCGTTTCTGGAGAAGTACGGCCGATACGTATTGATCTCGCA